>NZ_JAMYPD010000010.1:0-184159 GCF_040320195.1 Mesorhizobium sp. M0768
ACCCCTCCAACCTATATCGCCGGCGCTCGGGGGGGCTGGTTTTTTTTTAAAATACACTGTTGCTTTTCACCCCCCTGGGGCCGGGCTTTTTCCCCCGCCTCACCACTTCCTGTTGCCGGACTCCAGCTTAGCAAGGGGGGTGAATTCTAGTCATGGGCCCCACCATCAAAGTCGTGCGATGCGCTGAGCCGGGCAGGCTGGTATTTGAGGAGCAGCAGGCATCAGGCACTCCGCCCGAAGGCTGGGCACTGATCAATGTCGCCTATGTCGGGATATGTGGAACCGACTACCACATCTTCGAGGGCAGGCATCCTTATCTCGCCTATCCGCGCGTCATGGGCCATGAGGTTTCGGGAACAATCGCGGCAATCAACGCGCCGGTGGACCTGTCGGTTGGAGAGCAAATCCTCGTCAACCCCTATTTTGCCTGCGGAAATTGTGCCGCCTGCCGCCAGGGAAAGCCGAACTGCTGCATGTCGATCGAGGTGCTTGGCGTGCACCGTGACGGTGCCATGAGCGAGCAGATTCTCGTGCCGGCGCAGAACTTGATACCAGCGGCCGGCCTGTCACCGGTGGAGGCTGCCACGGTCGAGTTTCTGGCCATCGGTGCTCACGCGGTCCGCAGATCCATGGCGGGGCCGGGCATTCGCGCCTTGGTTATCGGCGCCGGGCCGATCGGCCTCGGCACCGCGCTTTTTGCGCGCATAGCGCAACTCAACGTGACCGTCATGGACGTCGATGCCGAGCGGCTGGCCTTTGCCGCAAGGCAATTGGGCTTCCTGGTGATCGACGCGTCGAAGGGATCGATCGCCGAAACGATAGCGGAGCGAACTGCGGGAGCAGGTTTCGACGTCGTCTTCGACGCAACGGGAAACAGCCGTTCGATGCAGGCTGCCTTTGCCTATGTTGCCCATGGTGGCGTCATGGTGATGGTCAGCGTCGTGCCGGACGACATAACCTTCTCAGATCCAGAGTTCCACAAGCGGGAAATGATGCTGATCGGCAGTCGCAACGCGACGCGTAGCGATTTCCAGCACGTCATTGCCTCGATCCGCGCTGGAAAAATACCAATCGACCGACTCGTCACCCATCGCACTACCCTGCGAGACAGCCCACGCGATATTGCGATCTGGGCGCAGCAGAAGTCCGGTCTGATCAAGGCTGTTGTCGACGTGGCTGGAGCTGGCTGACGTCGGCAAACACAATCAAGATATGTGACCGCAGCCCTGATGCTGCATTATGGGAGGGGGAGTTGCTCGGTGACGCCAGGCTAAGCGGCGCGCTTGACACAGTATTCGGAGTGGGTTTCCTCAGTGAACAATTGTCCCTGCCGAACTGGCTTGGCGTTTCACTGATTGCAGCGGGCGGAGTTCTCGTCGCATACAAGGGTTGAAACCGTGAAGCGACGATTCTTCCGCACAAACGTGTTCCACGCCAAGTCCACCGGCTATTCGCACCGGTTGAGTATCCCAGTCGCTATTCTATATGATGCGTGATGTTTGATGCGCACCAAGCAGGGCAACGTGAGAACCACACTGGCGATCGATGACGATGTCCTGGTCGCGGCCAAGGCCATCGCCCGGCAGCAGGATCGCAGCCTCGGCGAGGTCATCACCGATCTCGCCCGGCGCTCGCTGCGCCGGCCTCAAGCCGGCGGCGAGTGCAACGGGATCCCTCTTCTGCCACCTCGGCCGGATGCATCTCCCGTCACGCTTAAAACGGTCAACGCCTTGCGAGACGAACTGCAGTGACATTCCTGCTCGACGTCAACGTGCTGGTCGCGTTGATCGATCCTGGCCACGTCGCCCATGACGACGCGCATGGCTGGTTCGAAGAGACCGGTAACGCGGCATGGCTACGTGTCCCATCACCGAAAACGGCGTCCTGCGCATCGTCGGCAACCAAAGATATCCCAATTCTCCCGGCTCACCAGCTGTTGTTGCGCGAATCGTTACCAAGTTGCGGACCCTGCACGGGCACAGCTTCTGGCCCGACGATGTGAGCCTGGTTGGCTCCGGCGACATTGATGCAGCAAAATCCTGACCTCGGCGCAGGTGACGGCTACGTACCTTCTCGCGCTCGCCAAGGCGCGCGGCGGCCAACTTGCCAGCTTTGACCGCAAGCTGTCAGCGGCGGCCGTGAAGGGCGGGAAGTCTGCACTGCATCTGATTCCAACAAGGTAGAGACTCTTCGGTGCGGTCTACCTCCGATCTTCTCGGGTTTCTTCGGCGAGAAAGTCGCGGAGGTCCAGAGTCAGCACGGAATCGAGAGCGTCAAAGACTTCTGCACGTCGAATAACATAGGCAGGTGGCCGAGCGAAGAGGTCAATTGCCATTCGCGAGCGGCCCGAGAATTTGGAGTCCCTGGCGGCGTGCGGCAAGTGCGAGCTTCCGATCGAGGGTGGCCAGCGGCAACTCGGTTTCGATTGCCAGCGCCAGATAGGCGGCGTCATAGGCGCTGAGCCCGTGCGAAGCCGCTAATGTCAGCACTGCGCCGTCCGACCCGCCGCCGGCGTCCTCCAGCGGCAATCGGCGCAGCCGTGCCATGGTGGTGGCAGCTTCGCCCGCCGCGATGCGGCCACGCCGCTCGGCCATCAATACGACGTTACGCGCCTCGTGCCAGAACAGGGAAGGGACAGGCGCGGTTGCTCCCGGCAATCGTCGCATCAGGGCGGCCGCCGCCTCGCTGTCTTCATCAGGAAGAATCCAGGCAGCCGCCACGGAAAGGTCGACAACGAAAGGCATCAGACGATGATCGCCATCAAGCGCGGCGCCCTTCATCGCGCCAGGCCCGAATTTCGTCCTGCGTCACGGGCTTGGCGCGGGCGCGGGCAGCGCTGATCTCTTCGATCACGGCTTCGACATCGTTGCGGCGTTGAATCCGCGACAGTTTAGCGATGGGATCATTGCCGCGCGAAATAATCACCTCCTCGCCGGCTTCTACCCTTGAAAGCAGTTCCGAGAGATGCGTTTTGGCCTCGCCAACTTTCACCGTGATGGTCATTTCCTGTCCTTGCGCGCGTCGGGTCAACGTGGCGAGCCGTGTTCATTGCCGAGCTGAGTGTGGATTGCTCGACAATCGCTCTTGCACGCGACGATAGGCGCAATCCTGACCCTTGGTCAAGGCTTGGTCAAGTCATTGCCGACCCCTCGCACGCCGCAAGGCGGGCCGTCTCTTGACAAGGTGAAATCGTTCTGGAGCAACGGCTTCTGATTATGCGCAGTGTCTGATTTTGCGGGCGGAATCTTGCGCAACTTGTCGCGGTTAGCGCACTCCAGTGGATCGCGAGTGGCTATCTGACCATAGTTTGCGGGGCATTCTTCTTCGGGCGTTCGCGCTTGGACGCGCAGCGCCGACCTCTCGCCGTCTCTGTTGCCGTAGCACGACAACCCGATCACGCGGCTCTTCCCCAGGCCCGCGACCCATCTGGACAGTTCGGCCTTGCCCCAAATTGCCCTTTCAGCTGAAACGATTAGGGCGGAACGTTGCAAGCATGGGATGCGGATTGCCAGAGGCGATTTCTTTGGCAAGCAATTCGCCGACGATCAATCCAAGCGTGGCGCCGCTGTGGCTGAAGGCGACGTGAAGTCCGGCAACGGTCTCGACGCAGCCAAGCACTGGCTCGCCGTCGCCGGGGATGGGCTTCGGGCCAACTGCATAGGCAGCGAGTTGGAGCCGCGGATTGCCCTCGAGCACCGCACTAGCCTCCTCGAGCAGTCCTTTGACGGTCTTGTCGTGCACGGTGTAGGTTCCGTCAGAGTTGACCACGACTTCTTCCTCCGACCACGCCGAATCCAAAACAAGTGCGCCGTCCGGCGTCGGGCGAACCGCCACGCGGGGCGTATTCAGCACGGCACGGAGCTCGGTCTTGATCGGCTTGGTCTTCAAGAGAAGTGAAATTGGCGTGGCGTCGGGGACACGAACTCCGATCTCTGCGAGCATGATAGGCGTCGCTGGCCCGACCGCAAGGACCACTGCATCCGCCTTTACCGGCACACCGTCGGCAGTGACGACGCCACGCGCGCGACCACCTGTGGCATCTATCCGGACGCGTCCAGCGTCCCGAACAAACTTGCCGCCGCTGGAGCGGAACTCATTGAGCAGCAGACTGATCAAAGACGGCAGGTCAACCCATCCTTCGCCGGGGTTGAAGATGGCACCCTGGGGGGTAATTGCGCTCGCGTTGACGCCGGGCACCACTGCACCGACTTCGGCAGGGCCGAGCAGAAGCGCGTCATAACCAATATCCTGCTCCAGCTGGCAGACGGGCGCGATCTGGTTCGTCTCGTCATCCGCATCCCAGGTGAGGCCGCCGTCAAAGCGAAGCCACGATCCCGTTTCCGGCCTTGTGGCGGCCAGGGTCCGATAACGGTCGATGCCTGCAAGCCTCAAGCGGTGGTAGGCAGTGTCCGCACGTCGCGCTGAGTTCAGCCAGGAAAGTGAACGGCCGGATGCACCGTTGGCTGGCGCGCCGTCGTTGACAACCGTTACATCAAGGCCAAGACGAGCAAGGTGCAATGCGGAAGAGATGCCGAAGATGCCCGCGCCGATAACAACGACATGGCGCGGCTTTGGTGATGCAGTCATGGAGAAATCCTTCTTCGCAGCAGCCGGGCTGGGAGTTGTTGGATGGCTGCAGAGCGCGGCGGAACTAATAGTCGGTGAGCTTCTTCATGTAGCGCCGGCCCTCAAGCATTGGCCGGCCGCGCAGGGCGGCCAGCTCGTAGGCAAAACGCCAAAGCGTGTCGAAGAAGACCAAGGGCACGAGATAGGGTTTGATGTGTTCGGACATACCACTGAGGTCGAGTTCAGCTCCATCGAGCACCAGGACGTTTTCCCGGCTGCCGTACTTGAAAAGGAAGTCTCGGGCACGTTCGGGAAGGCTCCGCGTTTCGTCCAAACCCACTAAGACCACGAAGCAAGCGTCCCGGTCGACCACCTCAAATGGGCCGTGAAAGAACTCGTTGGCGTGTATGGCCTGCGAATCGTACCACTGCATCTCCATCAACACGCAGGTGGCGTACGAATAGGCCGCACCATAGCTGGCACCGCTGGCCAGTGTGTGGATCGCATTGCGCGGCGCGAAACGGGGGGCGAAGGCCTGAAACCGGTCGGCATAGGTCCGGTGCGCACGCTCGATCGCCGGCTGAAGATGGCTCAGGCTCCTCAGCAGATCGGCAGTTAGCCCGGCATCCTCCCGAGCATCGATCAGGCCGGCGAGCAACATATAGAGCACGCCGTAGTTGCTGCAGGCTGAATCGATTGCTTTGCCCGTCGTGTAGGAGGCCTGGTAGGCGACTGCGTGGTCGACCGCCAGCGCGAGGGGCGATATCTGGTCGAGCGTCATGCCGATTGTCGTTGCGCCTCGATTCTTTGCATGATTGGCCGCTCGCACAGTTTCGCGGGTGGTGCCGGTCTGCGAGCAAAGGACAACGAGCGCGTCAGGTCCCAACCGTCGCGGGTCTCGGCAGACGAACTCATCCGCGTTGTAGATGTCGCAGGCGAATGCGCCGCTGTGACGGTCGACGAAGTATTTGCCTGCCATCATGATCGAGAGCGAACCGCCGCACGCCACGAGGAATAGGTGCGAAAACTGCGTGCCCGCCGTAACGGTCAGGGCGCGTTCCACGTCGGAGGGCAGGGCGGAAATCATGAGCTTCCTCGTCTCGTTGGCAGAGCTAGGGGCCGGCCCACAATTGACAGGTGGGCGGCCATTGTGCGAACGTTATCACACCCTTTAAACTGAAAGTCCTGCAATGGTCAAGATTGCCGCGATAGGCGATAACGTGGTCGATTGTTATCTTGCTCGCGGCGAGATGTATCCTGGTGGAAATTGCCTCAATGTCTCGGTTTATGTCAGCCGCTTCGGCGGGCGATCGGCCTATGTCGGAGCGATCGGCAAAGACCGGGCAGGGGACCTTATCTGCACTGCACTGGCGTCGGAGCGCGTGGACATCACCCGATTACGGCGTCTCGAGGGACCGACCGCTTACTGCCTCATAGGTCACCGCAACGCCGATCGGATTTTCCTGGACTTCGATCTCGGAGTTTCGGTGTTTACGCCGACGCAAGAAGATCTGGATTTTCTCTCGGGCTTTCAGGCCGTCCACATCGGCCAGTCCAGCGGTTTGGACCCGTGGGTTGCCGCTGTATCAAGCAAGTCACTGTTGTCTTATGATTTTTCCACGCGACGGGACCCGGGACATCGACGCGAGATTGGACCCTATTGCTATCTGGCTTGTGTCTCGGGTGACGGTCTCGACGACAAGGAATTGGCCGCAATCGCGGCCGAATTGCTTGCATGTGGTTCAAAGTGGGTTCTTGTGACTCGTGGTCGAGCCGGCGCGGTGCTTCACGGCGACACCGTCTCTTACCGAACCCCGGCGCGGTTGGTCAAACCCGTCGACACCCTGGGCGCGGGCGACACCTTCATCGCAAGAACGCTGTTCGGCCTGCTTAAGAAAGAGCCGCCTCAAGACATTCTCGGCCATGCCGCAGAGGCGGCTGCTGCTACCTGCCGGTACTACGGGGCAATCGGCCATGCGACAGCAATCGACCTAGGAAAGATGACGCCGGAGATCCCCCAGGCTTAAGACTGGAAAACCATCTAGCTGCGAAATCCTCCGAAACAATTGACGCGAGAAATGGACAATGCTAGAGAAAATGATAACGTTCTCACCTTCCTGGCCGAACGCCGTCCAAGAGCGTTTTGATAGATGAGACGTCGAGTGGGATCGCAAGGCCGAGTTCGGCCAATCGTAAGAGGAGAAGACATGCACACGAATTCGAACAGGCGCCTACTTTTGAAATCCGGTCTGGCGCTGACGATCGCGCTGTTGACAGGACTTGGCACGTTGGCCTCGTCAACTCAGGCAAACGCGGCGGACAACCCCTATAACCTCATCGACCCGACGGTGATCAGCGTCGGAACCATGGGCGATGCGAAACCCTATGTCTTCACCGATACCAACGGTAACTTCACCGGCTTCGACGCCGAACTCTTCCGTGATGTGGCGCGCCGGCTCGGGTTCAAGGAGGCGCAGGTCGTTTTCACCGGCCAGGAATTCTCGGCGCTGCTGCCCTCCGTTGCCAACGGCCGCTTCGATGTCGCTGTCGCCGCCATCGGCACAACGGCGCAGCGCAAGAAGACCGTGGACTTTGGCGACGGCTATCTCGCCGGCTACCTGTCGATCATTTCGGCGGATCCGGCACTGACGAGCAATGAGAGCACCGCCGGAAAGCGCATCGGCGTGATCCAGGGAACGCTGCAGGAAATCTATGCCGAGAAGAACCTCAAGGGCGACATTGTCAAATTTCCCGACAACAACACTGCGGTGGCGGCGCTGAATAACGGGACGATTGATGGCCATTTCACTGACTATGAGTCGGCCAAGCAGTATGTGGAGCGCTATAAGAACCTGAAGATAACAATGAACGTGCCGTCCTTCGACGCGCCGGCCGGGTTCGTGGTCAAGAAAGGCAACGATGCCTTCCGCGAGGCGCTCAACAAGGCGCTGCGCGAGGCCATGGACGATGGCACCTGGAAACGGCTGCATGAGAAGTGGTTCCCGGGCACTCCGATGCCGGATCAATATCTGCCCAAGAAGTAAATTCGCGCGTATTCATTTTCGTTTCCGGCCGGGCCCGTCAGCAACGGTGCCCGGCCGAGTTATAGATGGACTTGATATGAGCTGGTTCGATACCTTCGCCCGCAGCTTCCTTGATTTCCAGGCGATGGCAGAAGTTCTGCCAAACATGGTGATGGTCGGCCTCAAGAACACTTTGATCCTGGCCCTTGCCTCGACGTTTTTCGGGACGCTGATCGGTATCGTCCTCGCAGTCATGGGGATTTCAGAGAACCGGCCGCTGAAACTCCTTGCCCGAGTCTACACCGATATCTTCCGTGGGCTTCCTGCCATTGTCACGATCCTGATCATTGGCCAAGGCTTCGCGCGGTTGGGCCGAGATCTGTTCGGTCCATCGCCTTATCCGCTGGGCATTCTGGCGCTCAGCCTGATCGCCGGAGCCTACATCGGGGAGATTTTCCGCGCCGGCATTCAGAGCGTCGAGCGGGGTCAGATCGACGCCACGCGCACTCTCGGTATGACGTATGGCCAAGGCATGCGCCTGGTGGTGATCCCGCAAGGCATCCGTCGCGTCCTGCCTGCACTGGTCAACCAGTTCATCGGCAATGTCAAAGACTCCAGCCTGGTCTATTTCCTTGGTCTGCTCGCCTCCGAACGCGAACTGTTCCGCGTCGGCCAGGACCAGGCTGTGCTGACCGGCAACTTGTCGCCGCTATTGCTGGCCGGAGTGTTCTATCTCGTGATCACGGTGCCGCTGACCCATCTCGTCAACTACATCGACGCGCGCATGCGCGTCGGCAAACGAATAACCGCCGTGCAGAGTGGCCTCCAAGAGGTCGCCGAGCTTGCCGAAGCCGTCGTGCAGGGAGCAGCGACGTTGCCTGCAGCAGCGCCCACACGCTTCAAGGGTGGCGGCATCGAGGTCAAAAATATCGACATGGCCTACGGCGCCGTCCAGGTGCTGCATGACGTCGGTCTGAAAGTGGAGCCCGGGACCGTCACCTGCCTCATCGGTCCGTCCGGATCGGGCAAGTCGACCTTGCTGCGCTGCCTCAACCGTCTCGTAGAATGCCGAGCCGGTGACATTCTGCTCGACGGCGAAAGCATCTACAAGCAGACCCCTGACCAACTCCGGCGGCGCGTGGGCATGGTTTTCCAGCAGTTCAATCTGTTCCCCGACCGTAGCGCGCTCGCCAACATCACCTTGGCGCTGCGCAAAGTTAAACGCATGTCGCGCGAGGAGGCTAATGACGCGGCCTTGGCGAGGCTAAATGAAGTCGGACTGCTGGAGCGCAAGGACCATCGGCCGGCCAATCTCTCGGGCGGGCAACAGCAGCGGGTGGCCATCGCGCGTGCGCTCGCCCTCGAACCCGAAATTATGCTGTTCGACGAAGTCACCAGCGCCCTCGATCCAGAATTGGTCAAAGGTGTCCTGAACTTGATGGCCGACCTCGGGCGGGGCGGGATGACGATGGTGGTCGTTACGCACGAGATGAATTTCGCTCGCAAGGTCGCGAACCAGGTCGTGTTCATGGACGAGGGGCGGATCGTCGAGGCAGGCCGGCCAGAAGACCTATTCGACAATCCGCAGAGCCCGCGTCTTCGACGCTTTCTGTCGGAGGTGCTGTGATTCAAATGGTGTGCGCAGCGGCGGGTTCTGCGGTGTTCGGCCTTGCGGGGCGTGCCTAACTGCCGCTAGTTCGTCGCCACGACGTTGCATGGTCGGCGGGACTTGCTGGGTGACTCAAAGATCCAAAAACGCAACTATCATCGAAGTCGCTCGCCGGGCTGGAGTGAGCTCTGCCACGGCTGGGCGTGTGCTTGGTGACTACGGGTACAGCAGCCCTGAGGTCCAGGAGAAGGTGCGCGCCGCGGCATCTGCGCTGGGTTATCGGCCCAATCGCCTGGCCAAAGGTCTGATCACCGGTAAGACCCAGACTATCGGCGTTGTCGTAGGCGACATCGAAAGCCCATTCTATGCAAGCGTGCTGCGCGGAATAGGGGACGTCGCGCGCCGTGGCGGCTTCGGGGTTATCGTTACGAATAGTGACGAAAATGCCGAACTCGAGCGAGAGGCGGTGCAGCTGCTGTTGGAAAAGCAGGTCGATGGTTTAGTCGTCTCATCGACCTTCTTGGACAAGCCGGATCATCTTCGTGACGCAGTCGCGGCCGGCTGTCCCGTCGTGCAGTTCGACCGCATCGTGGCGGGCATGGAAACCGATTCGGTCGTGGTCGATAACGTTTCTGTAACGCGTAGCAGCATAGCGGCGATCATCGCCGCCGGACACAGCCGCATCGGAATATTGGCGGAACTGGGGCCGGACCAACGCGATGATGTTGGTTCCTTTGTGACAAACGCTGATCTCTCCAGCTCCGACGTTCGCTACCATCATCCAAGCTGGCAACGGTTGTTGGGTTATCTCGAAGCCCATCGCGCTGCGGGCATTTCGCCGGATCCACAGTTGATCCGCCGCGTGGCGGTCTATTCCAGCGAGGCAGCCCGAAAGGAGGCACTCGATCTGCTGACAATGCGCAATGCGCCGTCCGCCCTGTTTACCGCCGACGGTGTGATGTCGACAGGCGTTCTGGAGGCGACATCCGCACTGAAGCTTGCGATTCCGGGAGAGGTTTCGCTGCTTTGCTTCGACGATCTCGACTGGATGCAGTTCGTGGCCCAAGGTATCACAGCCATCGCGCAGCCGGCGCATCTGATCGGGGCGACGGCAGCCGAGCTTCTCTTGAAGAGGCTGGCTGGCGACACCGCACCGTTTGAACACCGTGTCCTCGCGGCTCGCCTGGTGAACCGTAATTCGATTGCGGTTCATCTCAACCGCAACGCCCCTGATCCGGCTGCGACGGTGTAGCTGGAGCCGAATTGCCGCGCCTCTTTGTGTCGAGGTCGGTCCCATGCAACGGCTGAATGATAGCTCAAGCGTATTGCTGGGTAGGACTTTTGTCGCTTGCGATGCCCAGCGTGAGCTGCGCCAGAAATCGGGCGAGCCCATCCGGGTTCCGAAACCTAATCACGTGCGGTCGCAGTAGTATGGCTTGGTCGTTGAACGCAAAGGCTGCCCGATTTCGTTCCGCGATGGGTACAATTATAGATCAAGCAAAATGTCGCCTTGTGGGCGGCTGCAGCACGCCAGGATGTAGCCTGCCGATTTATCCTCCAAGGTCAGTCCGCCTAGGTCATCCATGACGACTTCGCCAGACAGCTTGGCGATCCGGCACGTACCGCAAACTCCCTGCTGGCAAGCGGTTGGGACATAGACGCCACATTGGCGCGCCGCTTCCAGCAGGGTCTCTCCGGGCGCGCAATGATATGCAAGGCCGGAGCGGGCGAAGCGGACCGAAGACGAAACCTTTGAATCCGATAGCGAACGCGAAATGTTGCCGCCCCCGAAGCTCTCCTCATGATACTGTGAAGGGGCGAGCCCGATTGCATCGAGGCAGCTGCGTGCAGCCTTCATGTAGGATTCCGGCCCACAGGCAAAAATCGTGCGGCTATGGAGATCGGGAACCAAGGTCAGGAGCATCTCACTGTTAATTCGCCCGGTTGGACCCGTCCAGGCCGGGTCTCCATGACTGCAAATGCAAGTCACATGAACATTGGGAAAGCGAGCGGCAAGTGCGTCCAGTTCGAGCCGAAAAATGATGTCGTCCGGCGTTCTCGCACTATGAATGAAGTGGATATCCTGGTTTGCTGCGCGGTCGGTAAATGCCCGCAGCATTGACATGACGGGAGTTATCCCGCTGCCACCTGAAAGGAAGAGGGACTTTGCATGCGGCAGATCGTCGAGATTGAACGAGCCGAGCGGCCCTTCGATCTCGATCCCATCGCCCGGCTTCAAATTGTCATGGAGCCAATTCGAAACGAGCCCGCCCGGCGTCCGTTTCACAGTGATCTGCAGGTCGAGCGGTCGCGTCGGCGGTGACGAAACAGAGTAGGAGCGCGTCACTGCGGCCCCCTCGATCCTCAGGTGCACCACAACATATTGGCCAGCGCTGAAGCAGAACATCCGATCTGAAGCGGGTGTGAGAACGAATGTTTTCACATCGTGCGTCTCGTCGATCACGCGCCGGCAGAGCACAAGCTGCGGCGTGGTCTGTGCCCACTCCCGGTGAAGCTTTGTTGGGGCGAAGCCGGAGGCTGCAAAGGCCGCGTAAGCATTCATCATTCAACTCGGGTTTGAAGTGGAGCCAAGATGCCACTTCAAACCCCGCTGAACAGCCGCGCAATCCTGCCGTTATGATCGGTAATTTCGATTACACTTCCAGGGACATTACAGCCACCTGGAGAGCTCGGATGCCCTTGCGAATAATGGGTTCGTGTTTGCGGCGCGCAAGGATCGCGGTGTGGACTGGCTGGTGCAGCGTCGGCGCTCCCTCGACGAGGAACGATGGGAGCTCGGCCGTGAACCGGCGCGCATCGTCGCTGCGCATGTAGCAGGTGCCGCCCGTTCGCCGCAGCATGATCTCCGCCAGAGTTTCCGATCCCGTCGAAAGCCGACAGATCGCCAGCTCGGCCAGCAGCTCTGCGTGCGTCTTTTCCAGCACCGCGGTGTAGCCTGGGCGAATGTAGGTTTCAGGGTCGACATCGGACAGCGTTCTGGCAGCCGTCGAAACCATCACATATTCCTCGACCATCAGATGCTCGTAGGCGATCTCAGGCAGGTAACGAGGCGCATAAAGCACGGCAATATCGAGATTTCCCATGCTTAGGTCGCTGACCATCTGGTTCGAATAGTCCGACTCGACATGGATCGAGGATTTTGGAAGCGCCTGGCACAGTGTCTCGACCCATCCCGGCAGGACCGAACGGGTCATGCCCACCTGTGCGGCGATGCGCAACGTGCCCTCGAAACGGTTGAACGCTCGCACATCGTGTCGAGCTTGCGACCACGTCGACAGCAAGGATCTGGCATAGGCTTCGAACCGCCGCCCGGCGGCTGTCGGCTCAGCGCCGGCGCGCCCGCGCAGAAAGAGCTCGGACCCGATCGCGCTCTCCAGATTCTTGATGCGGGTGCTGATCGTCGACTGGGTCAACCCCAGCCGGTCGGCGGTACGATTGAAATTTCGCGACTCGATGATGTCGAGAAAGGTTTCGATGTGATCTAGCTGCACATGACCTCCGATCGAAAAAGTCGATCATATTGCGCAGGATCATAAGCTTGATCAAACAATACTCAAGGCGGAAGCTGCACGCGGTGAAATCGGCCGGCAGATCGTCCAGGCTGAAGCTACGGAGCTGAGCAACGTGTTCATAGTCGACTGCGATTGTCACAATTACTGGTCGAGCGCGACTGTATTGGAGCCTTACCTTTCCGGCCTATGGAAGGACATGTTCGTCGAAGGCGAGAAGACAGGTCCCGTTGGCGCCTTCCCGCATGGCCATCGTCCCTGGTTTCATCCGCAGGACTTCTCACGCAAGGACGTCCGTCCGAAAACAGAAGCCGACAACTATCTCATCATGAAGGAAAAACACCTCGACAAGTACAAGGTCGATGTGGCGATCCTGACCGGCGATGAGCCGATCGAGGCTTCCACCCTCGCCAATCCCTATTATGCCAGCGCCCTCGTCAGCGCCTACAATGACTATCAGATCGACCAATGGCTGCCGAAGGACGATCGCTTCATGGGCTCGATCATCGTCGCGCCACAGGATCCGAAGCTCGCGGCCGCCGAGATACGCCGTCTGGGCAATCACCCGCGCATGGTTCAGGTTCTCGCTTCGCAAGGCTCCGTCAAGCCCTATGGCGATCCGTTTTACCATCCAATTTATGAGGCTTGCGCCGAGGTGGGGCTGCCCTTTGCAATTCATCTGGGCGGCCATGGTGGCGTGAATTCGACCGCGATTGCTCCGGCCCCGACGACATTCTTCTGGGAGACCCATGCCATCCTGCACATGTCGGCCATTTCGCATGTCGCAAGCATGATTGCGCATGGCGTCTTCGAAAAATGGCCGGACCTCTACTTCGTGGTCATCGAATGCGGCGTCGCCTGGGTGCCATCGGTATTGTGGCGCCTGGACGCCGACTACAAAGCCCTACGCAAAGAGACGCCATGGCTGAAAATGCTGCCGTCCGAATATTGCCGGCGAAATATCCGCTTTTCCACGCAGCCGCTGGAGCAGCCCGCAAATATTCAGCATCTCTGGTCCACTCTCGAGGCGATGGACGGCGAAAATGCGCTGATGTTTGCCTCCGACTATCCGCATTGGGACTATGACGATGCCAACACGCTGCAAATCCCTCCTGCCTGGAAGAGCAAGATCATGGGGCTGAATGCGCTGGAGGTTTACAAGCGCATCCCGCGCGCGCAAGCGGCGAATGCTGCCTGAGGAAGCAGACGATGCCCGAGAAGACATACATCTGTAGAGTCGAAGAGATCGAAACCGGATCTCCCTTCATCGCCAAGATCCGCAGCCTTTCGGTTGGCGTTTTTCGCATCGGAGATTCATTCCACGCGCTGCTGAATGTTTGTCCGCACCGCGGCGCTCCCCTTTGCGAGGGGCCGCAATGTGGAACAACTGCACCGGTCGAAGAGGCGCAGTTCATCTATCACCGCCAAAACGAGATCGTGCGCTGCGCCTGGCATGGCTGGGAATTTGACATCAAATCGGGCGCGGCCCTGGTCGATCCGTCCGTTCGCGCGCGCACATTTCCAGTAACGGTCGAGGCGGGCAGCATCTATGTGACGGCCTGATTGAGGTACGGATTCGAAAAGTAGCAGAAAGGGTGATCGCGGCTAACGGGCAGATTTCTTCACAGGGTGCGGCACGAACAATAACGCGGAAAATCCGCAATGGGAGAGTCAAATGTCAGAATCTGGATACAAGCTTGGTATCGCTCAAAGCCTGATCGGTCGCGGCAAGATTTCCCGTCGCGACTTCATTCATCTTGGGCTGGCCGCTGGGCTGACGCTTACCGCTGCGGATAAGCTCTTCGTCAGCACGGCCCGCGCCGAACCGCTGCAGGGCGGCTTCGCCAAGCTCGGAATGGCACATGGCGCGACGACGGATTCGATCGATCCGGCCGGCTACCCGGACACCTTCACACAGACAGCGTTCTCGGGCTCGATGTCCAACAGCCTCACCGAGGTCGACGCCAAAGGCAACGTCCAACCGGACCTTGCCGAGAGCTTTGAATCGTCCGATGGCGCCAAAACCTGGGTCTTCAAGCTTCGCAAGGGCGCAACCTTCCACAACGGCAAGAATGTGACGGCGGACGATGTCGTGACTTCGCTTCGCTATCATATGGGCGACGAAACTAAGTCGGCGGCGAAGCCGCTGCTTGAGCCCGTCGCCAGCATTAAGGCGGATGGCCCCGAAACGGTTGTCTTCACGCTGAAAAGCGGCAACGCCGACTTCCCCTACATCATGAGTGACTACCATCTGGTCATCATGCCGGCCAAGGACGGCAAGGCGGATTGGGGATCGGGCGTTCGCACCGGCGCTTTCGTGCTTGAGAATTTCCAGCCCGGCGTTTCGGCCAAACTCAAGCGCAATCCGAACTACTTCAAGAACGGCAAACCCTATCTCGACGAGGTGGAGTTCATCGCCATCACCGATCTCGCCGCTCGCATGGCCGCGCTATCGACAGGGGAGGTAGACTATATCGGCCGCGCCGACCTCAAGACCCTCGGCATGTTGAAACGCAACCCCAAGGTGGAGATCGTCGAGGTCACCGGCTATGGCCATTACACCTTGCCGATGAATGTCACGATGGCGCCGTTCGACAATGCGGATGTCCGGATGGCCTTAAAGTGGGCGATCAACCGTCAGGAGATCGTCGACAAGATCTTTCTCGGTCACGCCACTGTGGCCAATGACAACCCGATCGCGCCGGCGATTAAATTCGCCACCAATCCGCAGCCGCAGCACAGTTTCGATCCGGAGAAAGCCAAGCATTATCTGAAAAAGGCTGGAATGGAGAAACTGAAGGTGGACCTCTCGGTCGCCGATGCCGCTTTTGCAGGCGCGGTGGACGCGGCTGCGCTGATCCGCGAGACGGCAGCCCAGTGCGGTATCGACGTAAACGTCGTGCGCGAGGCCGAGGACGCCTATTGGGACAATGTCTGGCTCAAGAAACCTTGGTGCGCTTCCTATTGGAGCGGTCGCGCGACGGCCGACTGGATGTTCACGCAAGCCTTCGCCGCCGATTCCAGCTGGAACGAGTCGTTCTGGAAAAATCCCCGCTTCAACGAGTTGCTTGTCCAGGCGCGCGCCGAGACGGATGAGGCCAAGCGGGCGGCAATGTATGCCGAGATGCAGCAACTGACGCATGATGATGGCGGCAGCATCGTGCTGGTCTTCAACAACTTCGTCAGCGCCAAATCCAATAAGCTCGCACATGGCGAAGTGGCGCCGAACTGGGAGAACGACGGACTGAAGATGGCCGAACGCTGGTGGATCGCCACTGCGTGAGAGAGCGGGCCGGACCCGCGATGGCTACTGGGCTTCGGCTTGCAGCCGCGTGCCCTGCCGGCAGGGCAGCGAGGGCAACGGGAAACGCGAGCAAATGAACCCGGTCGCAAGAACGGTTCTGCAGCGCCTTGGCCTCGGCCTGGTCACGCTGTTCATCGTCTCCATCATTATCTTCTCTGCGATTGCAATGCTGCCGGGCGACTTCGCCAAGGCGATGCTCGGACAATCCGCGACACCCGAAACGGTCGCCGCCTTCCAGCGAGAAATTGGCATCGACCGTCCGCCTGTCGAGCGTTATTTCGTCTGGGTCGGGCAGATGCTCCATGGAGATTTCGGCTCTTCGTTCGCAAGCCGCACCGGATATCGGCGCACCGTCGCCGAGATCATCGCGCCGCGCCTTTACAATACGATGTTCCTCGCATCGATGACCGCGCTGATCGCAGTTCCGCTCGCCCTGGGACTGGGCATCCTCGCTGCGCTCTACCGCAATGGCTGGTTCGACCGGCTGGTGAACGCAGTGACGCTGACAACCATTTCGTTCCCGGAGTTCTTCGTCGCCTATATGCTTGCCTACCTGGTCATCTCGCGCGACACATTCATCGGCTCCGAGTTCGCACAATCCCTGCCGCATTGGCTTGCAGTGTCAGTGAACTGGATACTTAACGCAGTTCCCAAGTTCCCGACATTGTCGAACGTAAACGACCAGACGCCGTTCTGGGATCAGGTCTGGAGAGTAGCCTTGCCGGCGACCACGCTTACGCTCGTCATCGTCGCACACATGATGCGCATGACACGAGCGGCGATCATCAACATGCTTGCAAGCCCCTATATCGACATGGCGCGTCTCAAAGGAGTCTCGCCGATGGCCATCGTACTCAGGCATGCCTTGCCCAACGCATGGGCTCCGATCGTCACGGTGGTGGCCTTCAATCTTGCTTATCTCGTGGTCGGGGTGGTCGTCGTCGAAGTGGTGTTCGTCTATCCCGGCATCGGTCAGCTGATGGTCGACGCGGTCAAATCAAGGGATGTTCCGGTTGTCCAGGCTTGCGCCTTGATTTTCGCGGCGACCTATATCCTCCTTAATCTGACCGCCGACATCATTTCCATCGCCACCAATCCCAGGCTCTTGCATCCACGATGACCAGCTACGAACCCATCGCGCAGGTTCACAGGCTGAGGCGCTCGCGCGCCACCCGGGCCAAAACGGCGCTGAAGAAGGCACCCTTCAGTGCCTGGTTCGGCATCCTCGTGATCATTGGCTATGTCGTCGTTGCGGTCTTCGCGCACTGGATCGCCCCATACGGCGAAACACAGGTCTTCAGCGAGGCCTTCGCACCGTGGAGCCAGCAGTTCAAACTGGGAACCGACCAGCTCGGCCGCGACATGCTCACACGCTTGATTTACGGTGCGCGCAACACCATCGGTATAGCCGTCGCGACTACATTGCTGTCCTTCGCAGTCGGCGTCTCGCTAGGCCTTCTTGCCGCGTTGTATAGAGGATGGCTCGACCAGATACTGTCGCGTGCGGTGGACGTCTTGATGTCGATCCCAAGCCTTATCTTCGCCCTGGTGCTGCTTTCGATCTTCGGCTCGTCGATCACAAGCCTGATAGTCATCATTGCGCTGCTCGATTCTACCCGTGTCTTTCGGCTCGCACGCGCCGTCGGGCTTAACGTGGCGGTAATGGACTATGTCGAAGTGGCGCGATTGCGCGGCGAAGGCCCGAAATGGATCATCGCCAAGGAAATCCTTCCCAACGTGATGCCGCCGCTGGTCGCGGAGTTCGGCTTGCGATTTTGCTTCGTATTCCTCACGATCGCGGCACTGTCCTTCCTGGGGGTCGGTATTCAGCCACCGACCGCCGATTGGGGATCGATGGTGCGCGAGAATGCGACCCTGATCACCTACGGCGATGTCACGCCGCTGCTGCCGGCCGGCGCGATTGCCCTCCTCACGGTCTCTGTGAATTTCGTCGTGGACTGGTTCCTGCATGCAACGAGCGGGTTGCGGGATGAAAAATAGCGCTCCCGGATTGCGCGAAAAAGGCAAGGATCTGCTTCAGATCCGCAATCTGCATGTGGAGGGTTTCTCGGACGAGCGGTGGTATCCCATTGTCCGCGGGGTCGATCTGGCGCTGAAGCGGGGGGACGTTCTTGGCCTGATCGGCGAGTCAGGCGCCGGCAAATCCACCATTGGCCTCGCGGCGATGGGTTACGCCAAGCCGGGCTGCCGTATTACACAGGGCTCGATCCTGTTCGACGGGATCAATCTTCTGGCACTAAGCGAAATAGGGCGGCGTCGCCTCAGAGGCTCCCGTATCGCCTATGTCGCGCAAAGCGCGGCGGCCTCTTTCAATCCGGCCCACCGACTCCTCGATCAGACTGTCGAAACCGTGGTGGCGCATGGGATTGCCAGCCGAGAGAAAGCGAACCGGAGTGCGGTCGATCTTTATCGGCGTCTTCAGCTTCCAGATCCGGAGACCATTGGCTTTCGCTATCCTCACCAGGTTTCCGGCGGACAATTGCAACGGGCGATGACCGCGATGGCGATGGCTTGCCGTCCGGACCTCATCGTCTTCGACGAGCCAACGACGGCGCTCGATGTGACAACGCAGGTCGAAGTTCTCGCCTCCATTCGCAACATCGTGGAGGAGTTCAACACCGCTGCAATCTATGTGACGCATGATCTGGCGGTGGTGGCGCAAATGGCGGACCGCATCATGGTTTTGCGCCATGGACTAACCGTGGAGGAGGCAGAAACGCGCCAGATGCTCGCCTCGCCCACCCAGGAATATACCAAGACGCTCTGGGCCGTGCGCAAGCTCGCCAAGCCCGAAGTTCCGGCCGATGAATATTTGCTTACGATAGACAACGTCACCGCGGCCTACGGCCGGGCGGTTAAGGTGCTCCAGGATGTCTCGATCAAAGTTCCACGCGGAAGAACAGTGGCTGTGGTCGGCGAGTCCGGTTCCGGCAAATCGACGCTCGCTCGCGTCGTTACCGGCCTGCTGCCCCCGCTTTCGGGGTCGATTTCCTTTGCCGGCCAGGCCCTTTCCAAGACCGTGAAGTTGCGCCCAAAAGAGATCCTGCGACGCATACAGATGATTTATCAAATGCCCGACAACGCCCTAAATCCGCGCCAGACAGTCGAAGAAGTTATAGCTCGTCCGCTTGAATTCTACCTTGGCCTCAAGGGTGCACAACGGGATCGGCGGATCGGCGAACTCATGCACATGGTCGAGATGAGCGAAACTTACCTGGATCGTCTGCCGGCCGAACTGTCGGGAGGCCAGAAGCAGCGCGTTTGCATCGCCCGGGCGTTGGCCGCCGATCCGGAGCTGATAATCTGCGACGAAATCACGTCCGCGCTCGACCAGATTGTGCAAGAGGAAATCCTGAAGCTCTTGATCCGGCTTCAGCGCGAGCTCGGCATGACCTACATTTTCATCACCCATGACATTGCCACCGTGCGGGCGATCGCCGACGAAATTGTGGTCATGCACCAGGGTAAAGTCGTTGAGCAGGGATTAAAGAGCGAAATTCTCACGCCGCCGCATGCCCCCTATACCGAACGGCTTCTGTCCTCCGTGCCGGAAATGGATCCGGATTGGCTCACAAGGCTGCTCGCCAGCCGGACGATGTGATCGTCGGGCAGAGTGTTCTTCCATATCGCCACGGTTTACGGTCTCGCGGAAGGCGCTCGGCGAGACCGCGCTCGGTCGCAAACGGACAGCGCGCGTCGCCCCGTCCATACGAGGATAGGCGCCCTTTGCCGTCACTCGGTTTTCTGAGAGCATGATGGAGTACGCGCAATCCGGGAGCCGATACTCTATGCCAACAGAAATCGATGCTAGGGTAGCGCGCCGGTGGTTTGCCGAAGACCTGCGTGTCGCATCACCTGTCTTGCACAATCCTGCGGTCATCGAGGCCTTTGCAAGGGTTCCGCGCGAACACTACCTTGGCGACGGGCCATGGCGTATCCATTCGAGACTGCAAATCGGGGCGGTCCATACCAGCCCTTCAGCCGCACTTCATGAGATCTACCACGACGTTCTGGTCTTGCTTGACGAAAAACGCGGACTGAACAGCGGCTTGCCGTCGCTTTGGGCATTGGTTTTCGACCATCTGAACATCACTCCCGGCCAGACCGTCCTTCAGGTGGGCGCCGGTGTCGGCTATTTCACCGCCATCCTCGCTGAACTGACGGGTTCTGAAGGACGCGTGATTGCATATGAGATCGACGAAGAACTAGCTCGTCGCGCGCAAGGCAATCTTGCTCAATATGCGCATGTCGAAGTGACGTGCGGTGATGCAACGCAGGCAATTGATCTGCCAGACCTCGATGTCGTGATCGCCTTTGCCGGAGTGACGCACGTGCCGGAACGGTGGCTTTCAAATTTGTCCGACGCTGGCCGGATGGCATTGCCGTTCACGGGTGAAGACCGACGAGGTTTCATGATGCTTCTGGAAAGGGCTGGCGATACGTTTCCCGTACGATCACTTGTGCCATGCGGATTTTACCCCTGCAGCGGAGCCAGGCGCACTGACGAAGAAAAGGCCTTGATGGTCGCCCTCAAGGCTGCGCGAGGCAAGGTCACCCGTCTCGCGCAATATCACCGAGGGCGACCGAAAAATGGCATCGAGAACGCTTGGTTGGTGACCGACACATACTGGATTTCGAAAGCCTAGAGATCAATGTCGATCTTGCGTGTCACCGTCGTAGCGTGCGGCACGGCTTTCCACGAGCGATCTATGCCGGCGGGAGCAGTCCGAAACATCATTATTGCGTCCGAAATTTCCCCGATCCGCGCGTGGGGATTGCAGCCGCGGTCCTGGCCGGCTGCAGCACAGCCTTCTTCTTATGCGAAGACGGACTGGAACTATACTGCGCAGCATGATCCGCCGTCGAGACGTCTCCGACCAGCGCCGCAAGTTCAGTCTCATCGAGCGTCTCGGTCTCGAGCAGCCTGCGTGCCGCCCTTTCCAGCACGTCGCGCCGCTCGGTGAGCAGGCTGACGGTTCGTTCGAACGCGGCCTCCACAATGTCGCGCACCTCCGCGTCGATGGCATCGGCGGCGGCTTCGCCGTAATCGTGCTCGCGCGGTCCGCCGGCGAGCGGGTTGGGGCTCAGGAAGGAGCGTGGGTCCTTTTCCAGCGCCACGTGCCCGAGTTTTGCCGACATGCCGTAACGCGTCACCATGGCGCGCGCTATGTCGGTTACCTTGGCGAGATCATCGGCGGCTCCGGTGGACAGATGGCCGAATACGATCCATTCGGCCGCCCTGCCGCCGAGCAGCACTGCCATTTTGTTGTCCAGCTCCTCGCGTGTCATCAGGAAGCGATCCTCGGTCGGACGCTGGATAGTGTAGCCGAGCGCGCCGACGCCGCGTGGTATGATCGACACCTTGTGCACCGGGTCGACGCCAGGCAGGGCCATGGCTACCAGCGCATGACCCATTTCATGGTAGGCGACGATCTCGCGCTCCTTCGGGTTCAGGAGCCGGTTGCGTTTCTCCAGTCCCGCGACGATGCGCTCGACCGCATTGTTGAAATCTCCCATCATTACCGCATCCGCCTTGCGGCGCGTGGCGAGCAACGTCGCCTCGTTCACGAGATTGGCCAGGTCAGCACCGGTGAAACCGGGCGTCAGCGCCGCCACTTTTTCCGCGTCGACATCCGTCGCCAGCTTGGCCTTGCTCATGTGAACCTGCAGGATCTTGATGCGACCCTGCTTGTCGGGCCGGTCGACCAATACCTGGCGGTCGAAACGGCCGGCGCGCAGAAGTGCCGGATCAAGGATCTCAGGACGGTTCGTCGCGGCCAGCAGCACGACGCCGATCTGTGGATCGAAACCGTCGAGTTCGACCAGAAGCTGGTTGAGCGTCTGCTCCTTTTCGTCGTGGCCGCCGACCATGGTCCCGCGGGCGCGGCCAAGAGCGTCGAGCTCGTCGATGAATATGATTGCGGGAGCCTTGGACCGCGCCTGCTCGAAAAGATCGCGCACGCGCGCGGCCCCGACCCCCACGAACATCTCGACGAACTCCGAACCGGAGATCGAGAAGAACGGGACCTTGGCTTCGCCGGCGACGGCCTTGGCGAGCAGAGTCTTGCCCGTGCCCGGCGGTCCGACCAGCAGCACGCCTTTGGGCATGCGGCCTCCGAGGCGGCCGTATTCGCCCGGGTTCTTGAGAAAATCCACAATCTCCTGCAGCTCGGCCTTGGCTTCATCGACCCCCGCCACATCGTCGAACGTCACGCCGGTATTGGCTTCGACATAGACCCTGGCCTTGCTCCTGCCAATTTGCATCAAACCTCCGACGCCGCCGTCCATGCGTCTTAGAAGCAGCATCCACAGGCCAAAGAAGACGAGCACCGGCACAACCCAGGAAAGCAGGTCGCTCAGGAAGGTGCTTTCGACCTGGCCGGTCACAGTGACACCGTGCTCCTGCAGGTCACGGGCGAGGTTCGGCTCGACGCGTGTGGTGATGAATAGCGGCCTGCCGTCTTGCGGCTCCTTGAAGCGGCCCTGGATGAAGCGGTCCGAAACCTGCACCTCGGCGATTTTGCCGGCGTTCAGCAAGGTCTCGAACTGGCTGTACGGTATCTCGGCGACGTGCTGCGTCGTGGCATAGATATACTGGACGACCATCACGCCCACGAACGCCGCGACCCAGTACCAGATATTGAACCGCGTCTTTCTGTTGCTCATGTCCATGGCGGCCTCCACAGGGAACCGGATATAGGTCGCCAAGCCCGCGCGGCATCGGTGCAGGCCAGGTACGGCGCAAAAAAGTGGGAGGCCCCAGACCGGCCGGCGACGATAGTGGGTCTGCATTGTCCTTTCCTGCGCGGCATGCCCGGCATGCCGTTTTCCTCCGCCGGATAGCCCCTTCAAAACGTCGTTGAAATGACGGCTGACGGCCGCATTGCACTCGCAGGCAAGCGCCTGCGACCGGTGGCGGTTGCTGCTCTGCAGCAACGCCAGGCAGTTCCAGACAACATCTGCGCCGGCATGCGGCCGCTTTTCCGCATCGCAAGGATCCAACACTCAGGCGAGAGCCGGACCTATGGAACCCTACATGAATGGACGCGGAGAGAACGCGCCAGTCCTCGCCCGCCGGCGAGTTCCTCGCCGGCGGGCGGATGCCTCGGATGCAGAGAATGGCCGCGTTCAACTCAAAGTCGATCGACGGATGCTGTAAAACCGGTGACCGCGATACCTTCGATTTCACGACCGCGACCGGCGCCGGGAAGCTTCTCCAATTGATCCAATTGGCGCAACGCGTCCATGATGGCATCGAAGCTGACTGGTTCGGTTGCTCCCGGCGGCATGCGCAGCGCCGGCACCGATTCCACTGCACAGGCATCCGATGCCCATGACGAAAGGATTGCACGCTTCTCCTGGAAGTCCAGCGTCACGTCGGTCAGCACGTTCTCAGGTCGCTCGAAATGCCGTGCCGGATGGAGCAACCGGTCAAGAAAAACATCAGGGCCCTCTGGCCCGATTGGGGGAAAACTCGTCGAAATGGCTCCTTCCATCGATAGTCCTCCGCTTTGAATAGTCTCCTCTGTTGACGTCGTCTGTGGTGGCTCTCGCGATTTCCACCAGCTGAAAATTTTGGAGAGTTTCGACCAAATTTCAATGGCTCCGCAACGCCACATCCTCGCAGTTCCGCCCGCCATCAACATTTTTTCGAACCGGTGAAACAATCGGCGTGAATGTCAGTTCTTGCGCCTGGGACAAGTCGCGCGGCAGCGCCAGGGCGGTCGGGCAGGAGAACCAATCATTTCTTACATTTCCAGGAAGCGACTGTGCATTGGCTTGGTCGCAGGAATTTTGATGCTCTCGGCTGGCGGCTTTGCTCCGGTTTCAGCACAGGAAATCCCGAACGACTTCGGCGCAATCCTGCGTCAGAAGCTGCCGGCCGTGGTCGCGAGCCCGGGCAAGATTACCGGTTTCGCGCTCTATTATCGAGGCCGACCAGCAAATGGCCGCGAGAATGCCTGGCTGATGAGGGACACATGCTGGAACTCGAAAGCCTGGCGATCGATATCAATCTCGCGTGTCGCCGCCGTAGGGCGTGGCACGCATTGAAGGGCGTTCCACGAAGGAGCTATACCATTGTGCCAGTCGTGGCCTTCCCTGCAGGAAGTCGGGCAGTCCGCGGAATTCCAGCCAGCTTAGACAAGTGGCGAGCGCGATGTGGCCGACATGGAGCGGCGCGTCGAATTCGACCTCGCTTTCCACGAAGTCATAGGATTCGATAAGCTTCATCGTCATGCCTGCACCCAAGGCGGGATAACGCAGATGTTCAGGGCGGCGCTCGTTTTCCCAGCGGATGGAAATGCCTGCGTCGCACATGCCGCCGGCAAGCGCCTGGAGGCGCAGGGCGGACCATTTGGCCCGCCCTGTTTCGGGGATGAGCCGACGACTGCTTTCAAGGTTGTCGAGATAGTCGCAGATTACGCCCGAATCGAAGAGAGCATAGCCGTCGTCGACAACGAGAACGGGCACCTTGCCAAGCGGATTGATCGCAAACACATCATCGTTGCGATTGATGGGGCTCGTCTCCTGATGAATGACGCGCAGACGTCCGGCAAGCCCAGTCTCGTGGGCAAAGACCAGAACCTTACGCGCGTAGGGAGAGTGGGTCTGGTAGATGAGTTTCATGGACCCATTCTGCGTTGGGTCTGGAATGCGGACATATCGAGCAGTACGTGGCCCAGCCGCTCTTCCGTTCAATGATCCCGGGTCCGGTGCCATCGTCCTGTGTCCTTCTCCAGTTCGGCCTCGGTCACGATGATCAGCGCCCGGCTCGATTCGTCGAGCGCAAGCTCCTGCGACAGGCCGTAAGCCGCGACGGCGGTGGCGAGGCCGGCGAGGCCTGCGGCACCCGACGGGGTTGTGTCTGGACCGTTTGCCTCACGAAGCCGGCTCTTCGCGTCGGCAAGCGCCGCTTCGGACACGGTTATGACCCGAGCGTTGCCTTGGCGCAGTACGTCGAGCGCCGATGCCGCTGCTTCGCCACAGGCGAGCATGTCTGCCGACGTCTTGAGATCGCCGGATATCCGAACTGAGCGTGCTTGCGACAGCGCGGCCGCGACGCAGGCTGCGGCCTCTGGTTCTACCACGACGATCATGGCCGGAGGCATCAGCCAGTCCTTCAGCCCAGTCGTCAGGGCGGCGGCAAGTCCACCGACACCGGCCTGCACGAAAAGGTGGGTTGGCCTCAGATGGCCAATCTCCTCGACTTGGCGACGGATTTCCGCGGCAATCACGGCATAGCCAGCGATGACATCAGCGACCGCTGGATCATCCGGGTCGCTCGAGGTATCGGCCACCAGAATGCCTTCCCCGGCGCGGGCTGCCGCAGAGGCCCGATCGACGGCATCGTCATAGGTGCCGTCGACCCACACGATTTCGGCGCCTTGGGACTCGATACGCCGCACCCGGCCCGCAGGGACGCCCGTATGGAGGTATATCCTTGCCCTCCCGCCGGCAAACTTCGCCGCCGCGGCGACGGCAAGTCCGTGATTGCCGGCGCTGGCCGTGATTAGCGCCGGCAGCGGCGTCTGGGCCCGCTCTGGATCGAGCAGTTCATCGATATCCATCCCGGTAGCGCGAGCGAGAGCGCACAGACCGGCATAGGTGCCGCCGAGGGACTTGAAGCTGCCCAGGGCACGGTGGCCCTCGTTCTTGGCAAGCACCTGGGTCACATCCAGGCTCGCAGCCAGGCTTGGCAGGTCGAGCAGCGGTGTCGGTGCATAAAACGGCGACAGGCGCTGTAACAGCGCCGCAATGAGATCAGGGCCAAGGCCCGGCTGTGTGTCTGTGGTCATGAGGCGAAATTCTATTCCCGAAACGATGGCGCTTGGCGCCTATTATCGTTGCCCAGCTGCCTGATTTCGTCATAGATGCCTGTCCAAATGACGAAAACCGCTGCCCTCGATCGCTTCGACCATGTGCTGCTGTCGCTGGTTCAGCGCGACAACCAGATCCCGGCGCGGCGTCTCGCCGAGCAGGTCGGGCTTTCCCAGAGTGCGGTCCTGCGCCGCCTGCGCCGGCTGCGGAAGGATGGCGTGATCGCGGCGGATATTGCCGTCATTCGTCCGGCGGCCGTGGGCCTGCCGCTAACCATCCATGTGCTCGTTTCGCTGGAACGGGAGAGCGCTGTCGAGTTGGACGCCTTCATCGGCAAGCTCCGCGGGCGCTCGGAGGTTCGTCAGGCCTGGTATGTCACCGGTGAAGCCGATTTCGTGCTCCTCCTGCAATTGCCGGGGATGGAGGCGTACGATGTCTTCGCGCGGGAAGTCTTCCACGCCAATTCGAACGTGAGGGCGTTCCGCACCATCGTGACAATGCGGGAAGTGGTTGGCGCAGCGGATGCGCGGCCGCTATCCACTGCCTGAGTTGCGGCGTGCCCCCGGCAAGCTGACTGCCCTGCTTGACCCGGAATTCTAGTCAAGGGCGCGAACCCGATTGAAGTTCGCTACACGCATCCCGTATCTACTCACCCGCCGCACCGAGCTAATCGCTGCCGCCAAGATGCTTCGCGAATGTCTGCCCCTGGCGCAAATTACTTCCACTCGTGCGTAGAAGAATATCCATGTATGAAACGGGGGGTGCAACTCGCTCCCGTATACTGATCGTCCAACGGCGGCATGAATTTCGGAAGGGATATGAGAGCCAACACTTCAGGATCTCCCGGTGATGAGGCGCACTCTACCCGCAGCAGAATCAAAGAGGTCGCGGCCGAGTTCTATGTCCTGCGCGGCCACGATGGTTTCAGCTTCGGCGATATAGCGACGGCAATCGGCACGACGCGCGCCAACATCCATCATCACTTCGGCAACAAGCGTCAGCTGATGGAGGAATTGATCGCGGACTTCGCCGCCAACGCCGAGGCCCGCATCAAGCGCTTCTGGACGACCCCCGATATCCGGTTCTTCGACCGTCTCGATATGCAGCTCGAGGATCTGCGCCGCTTCTACGAACGTTTCAACGCTGTGAAGGGAGCCCGCAATATGTGGAGCCCGCTTTCGCGCCTTCGCCACGACCTCCCGGTTCTCGGAGAACCAGCGGAACGTGCCCTGGAGCGCGTCAACCGGGTCTATGATCAGAGCCTGCGTCATGCGGTGGACCAGGCGGTGAAGGACGGAGAGCTTTCCTCCCACACACTCAGGAACGAACTCGTGCACATGCTGCGCATTACCCTTCTGTCCTGTCCACCGATGACGCAGGACACCGGAAGCTTCGACGAGGTCGCCAGGACCTTCGCAGCGCTCGCTGCGATCATCCGCGCCGCTTGGCAGGATGCGGGAAAGGGCTCGGATCGAGGCTAGACATCGGGTGGATCAAAGCGAAGGTGAGTTGACAGCCTTTGGCTTTCACATTACTTACTTGCAGGTAAGTCAGCCCATGATGGCGACGAGGCGCGTATTAGGGAGGATCACGTGCTGCGCGATGATGCATTCACCCGTTTCGAGGTCAGCCCCTTCACTGGTGCACTCGGTGCAGAAATTCGCGGGATCGATCTGGCGAGCGCGAGCGAGGATGCCTTCCAGGACGTTCGCCGCGCGCTCTACAAATATCATGCGCTCGCCGTGCGCGATCAGGAGCTTGACGCCGCTGGCGTCCACAAGGTCGCCCGCCGGTTCGGACCATTTAGCGGCAATCCGGTGCACACGCCGATCGACGGTTTTGACGATATCGTGCGCTTCGTGCGCGAGCCGGACGACACGGGCAAAGTGATCGGCGAGGACTGGCACATGGACCTCGCCTGGCTACCGAAGCCACCGGGCATTACGATTCTCTACGGTGAGGAGGTGCCGCCGGTTGGCGGCGACACCTGCTTCTCCAGCCTCGAGAAGGCATATGACTCGCTTTCGCCGCGGCTGGTCGAGATCCTGCAAGGCCTGACGGGCGTCCATAGCGGCCGCGGGGTCTTCGCCATCAACGCGGCCCACAGCCGGCTCGGCGTCAAGGCCGATGTCCAGACGATCGAGAATGCCGTCGTCGAGCATCCTGTGATCTGTCGCCACCCCGAGACTGGCCGGCGCTATGTCTTCGTCAGCAGCGTGATGACCAATTTCAAGGGGATGACGGAGGAAGAAAGCAAGCCGATGATCGACTTCCTGATGGCGCGGGCTGTCCGGCCCGAGTTCAACTGCAGGCTGCGTTGGGAACCGAAGACGCTCGGTATGTGGAACAATCCCCATGTCCTGCACACCGCCATCAACGATTATCCTGGATATCGCCGGGTAATGTACAGAACAACGGTGGAGGGCACCGTTCCACTTGCCGCCAGGGACGGCTGACACGCAACCGCTCAGGGAGGAGCAATGGCATTTGGTTCCGAGGCGTCCGTCGGCCATAGGGGGGAAGGGGCGGCGGAAGCGGCTGGCGAGACCATGAGGCGGCGCTTCGCGTTTTCGCCTGCCTACCTCTATGCGACGCCCGTGCACCTCCTGGTGCTTGGGATCATCGTGCTCCCCGCGATCTTCGTCCTGTGGCTGAGTTTCGAAGCCTCGTCATTCGGCCAATCGGCAACCTTCGTTGGCTTCGATAACTATATCCGCGTCCTCACCGATCCCTATTTTTGGGGTTCGGTCTGGAACACGGTCCTCGTCGTCGCCGTGGCGGTTCATATCGAACTGCTGCTCGGCCTTGGCCTGGCCCTGCTTTTCGCCTCCGGGCTTCCCCTCCAGCGCGTCATGCTCGTCGTGGTGCTCGCTCCCTACGCCATCAGCGAGGTGACGGCGGTCGCAATGTGGCGCTTCCTGTTCGATCCAGACGTCGGCCCGATCACGCTGATGCTGCGATACACCGGTCTGCCGACGCTCGACTGGACGTTCATCCCTTCTCACGGCCTCATCCTCGTCGGCCTGCTCACGATCTGGCTGCACCTGCCATTCACATTCATCATCCTCTATGCGGCACGGCTCGCGGTTCCGAAGGAGCTCTATGAGGCTGGGCGCACCGACGGAGCCAATGCGTTCCAGCTCTTCCGCAACATCACGCTGCCGCTTCTGGCGCCAGCGATGCTGATCGCGCTGCTCTTCCGCTACATCTTCGCCTTCCGTCTCTTTTCCGAGGTCTGGCTCCTGACCCAGGGCGGCCCGGCACGCACGACCGAGGTCGTTTCCGTTTATCTTTATCAGGAAGGCTTCCGCTACAACTCGTTCGGCACGGCGGCCGCGACGGCATGGATGATGGTCGTCATCTCGCTGCTGCTTGCGACTGGCTATGTCTGGCGGCTGCGCAAGGAATCCATGGCCAATGCGTTCTAGGCGTCTCGCCATCGGTGCCGGAAAGACGCTCGCCGTTGCGGCAATCGTCGTCTGGTCACTGTTTCCGATCGGCTTCATCGTGCTCTCGTCGTTCAAACCCGGTCGCGAGATTTTCGCGGTTCCACCGGAGCTCTTCTTCGAACCGACCTTCGAGCACTACGCCTCGCTGTGGCAGCGCTGGCCGGCCTTTTTCGACGGGCTCGTCAACAGCCTGATCATCACCACCGGGGCGACGGCGCTTGCCGTCATGGCAAGTCTGCTCGCCGGTTTTGCCTACTCGCGCTATCGAGGCGTCCGTTTCCTGGAGGGATCGGTGATGTTTCTGATCGGATCGCGGCTGATCCCGCCGATCGTCGTAACGCTGCCACTGTTCCCGGTCGTCAATCGGCTCGGGCTCAACGACACCCATCTGGTGCTGATCCTGCTCTACGCGACCTTCTTCGTCTCGCTCGGCACGCTCCTGATGCGCACGTTCATCGACCAGGTACCGCGCGAACTCGACGAGGCGGCCGTCCTCGACGGCGCGCGGCCGCTGACGATCCTTGTGAAGATCATCTTGCCGCTCGTAGCGCCCGGCATGCTCGCCGTCGCCGTCTTCGTGGTCGTCTTCGCGTGGAACGAGTTTCTGTTCGCCTATATCTTCACCGCCAACCACGCCAAGACCGCGCCTCTGGTCCTTTCGGAGATGATCAGTTCGATCGATGGCGTCGACTGGGGCGTCCTCTTTGCTGCCTCTACCGTCCAATTGCTGCCGGTTCTCGTCTTCGTGGTCCTGATGAACCGGTTTCTCGTCGCCGGATTGACCGCCGGCGCGACCAAGGGGTGACGACGTCACCGAGAAAGGGAGGAAGACAATGCCTTTGCACATGACACGCAGAGCCCTGCTGACGACGGCGATGGCCGCCGGCGCGACGGGTGCCTTGGGTCGGTTGGCCCATGCCCAGGTAAAGACGCTGAATGTGCTTTGCCATCGCGTCCACCAAGCCAACCTGACGACCGGCGCCGCCGGCAATGTCATCAAGCCCTGGGAGGACAAGAACAATGCCCAGATATCCTGGACCACGCTTGACAGCAATCCGCTCCAGGACCGGCTGTTCCGAGAGGCGAGCCTGAGCGAGACCGATTTCAACATCGGCTATGTCATCGACAACCGCATGACGTCGCAGATCGCCTCGCTATTCGAGCCGCTAGACGATCTCCGGAAAGCCGAGCCGATCGAGGATTTCGACGATATCGCCGAGGGCCTGCGCCACTCGATGACCGTCGGCGGCAAGCTCGTCGGCGTTCCGGTGCGCCATGCCACGCAGGGGCTTTTCTACAACGAGGAGCTGCTTCAGGAGGCCGGCATTTCGGCGCCACCGAACACGCTGGAGGAGCTGGTCGAGCAGGCGAAGAAGCTGACCTTCACCTCCAGGTCCGGCACGCCCGTCGTCGGCATGATCCTTGCGAGCGACCTCGCCGTCTTCCCGGTCATGTTCGCCCGCGCCTTCGGCGGCGATTTCATCGACAAGCAGTTCAAGGTGGTCCCCGATCCGGAGGCGATGGAAAAAGGCCTGTCCGCGCTTGCCGACCTCTTCAAGGCCGGCGCGCTCCCCCGCAGCTATGCCACAACGCGCAACGACGACATGGTGACGTGGATGCAGCAGGGGCGCGCGGCCTTCGCGGTGCTGCCTTTCGCCCGCTACGCGCAGCTCAACAACAAGGAACAGTCGACCGCACCGGGAAAGATCAAGGCGATCGAGTTCCCCGGCTCCAAAACCCTCGGCAGCGGTCACGAAATGCATCCGGTCGTCGAATCCTGGGCGATGGCCATTCCCGCCAATTCGACGGACAAGAAGCTCTCCTGGAGCTACATCCGCTTCGTAGCGAGCAAGGCCGCCACACTCGACATGGCGCGCAACGGCAATGGCCCCGTCCGCACCTCGACCTATGCCGAGCCGTCGTTCGCCGGGTCGCTGCCGCAGGCGAAGGTCGAGGCTGCCGCGCTCGCCAAAGCGCGACCGGCATTTCCGGCTTTTCCCGAAGCCGCTCGCGCTCAGTCGACGTTTCTCGAGGAGGTTCAACTCGCTGTCCTCGGTCGCAAGAGCCCGAAGGAAGCGGTCGCCGCCATTATCGACCGCGTCAAACCGCTGATGCCAGCGTAATCATATGAACCGACGTTCATATCGCCTCGCACATACCGAATGGGAACGCCGGCCGAAATCGCTGCGGCGGTGGCGTTCTTCGCGAGTGATGAAGCTTCGTTCGTCACAGGCCAAACCCTGATCGCCGACGGAGGGCTCTCGATACTGGACTGGACTTCCCTTCGCTTTCTCTTCTCGACCAGCGCGGTTCGGTGCTGTTCTCAGGCATGGTCGGCGACACTCCGTAGGCAGGTCTGAACCAGGCCGAAGCCGACCGCCGATCTTTCCGATCGAATATCCGATGATCTGGTAGCAGGAGCGCGCTGCCGCCTTTGCCATACTCACCGGAGTACCAGTTTCGGGTTTCGCTGCTGCGGCTGAACGAACGGAGCCTACCCCGGACCTTCGCGCGCCGATTTTCTACTAGCTTCCCGCGAGCGACAACCCACTGGCGCGCTCGCATAACAGGGCAAGCAATTCGCTGCGCCGCGCTTCTGGCGTGTCGACGGGCAACACGAAACAAAGCGTCTTGTTGATGGCTCCGTTGCCGTCGCGGATGGGCGCGGCCATGCACCAAGTGAAGCGGTCGGCCAGAGCGGCGGTCTCGCTGAAACCTTGCTGGCGCGCCAGAGCGACATCGCCGAAGAACTCGGCTGGCGCAATGACACGGCCGTCTGGAAGCGTGTAGTCGCCAGGCGGAATGAAGTCCCGTATTTCCTGCTCGCTCATATGGCCGAGCAGCAGCCTACCGGACGCCGTCCACGGTATCGGCACCTCGACGCCGACATCGCTTGAAATCCGGAACGGGCCAGGCGAGTCCCGGCAATCAAGGACGACATATTTGGTCCCGCGCAGGCCGCACAGTTGGACGGTCTCGCCCGTCTCCGCGCCTAGTCTGTCTAGGGTTTCGATGATGCGCCGGTAATGGGCATTATGATGTGAGTAGGCCCAGCCGAACAGATGCATCGCCTTTCCGAAATAGACATAGCCTTCCGTCCCGACATTTTCGAGCATTTCGGCTTCCAGCAGGCTGTTGACGATTTCATAAGTGGTTGAACGCGGCGCGCCGATCATCTTGGCGATGTCGCCGACGCGCATCGGCGCGCGGTGCCGCAGAAGGGCCTCCAGTAGCATGATGACTCGGTCGATCCCGCGACGCCGTTCGCCATTGCGCGGCTCGGCGCCGGCTTCCGTTTCAATTAGACCAGTGACGCCATCGCTCATGTAGGCCGCACCCGCGCAAAAATCATTCGGCCCTCGTCTCAAGACGCTTGAAAGATGTCAAGGCTCAGTCTAGCATCCCGTTTGTCCGATATACAGGCCTACTGTCTGAAATATCGGACAATAACGAGCCAGGCGCAGAAAGTCCTGACGAGAAAAACGGGCGGTTTCCGATGCGGCAACCGGCGGGTTCTCTCGTCCCGATCCCGCACGTCCAGGCATAACTTCAGAAGGGAACAATCATGACGAAATCATCGTTTTTCGCGTCCGCCAGTGCCCTTTGCCTCGGCCTCCTCCTCAGCCTCGGCGCCGGTTCGCAGGCCAACGCCGCCGCTAAATGCATCAAGGGCGATCGCAAAGCGCCATATACGATCGGCTGGGCCAATATCTATTCAGTGCCGACCTGGATGAAGCAGACACAGGGCACGATCGAAGCCGAAGTCGAGACTTTGAAGAAGCAAGGCTTGGTCGACAAACTCGTCGTGACCGATGCCCAGGGCGACGCCAACGTCCAGATTCAGCAGATCCAGTCGATGATCGATTCCGATGTCGATGCCATCATCTTGATCGCTGGTTCGTCGACCGCGCCGGCGCGCGTGCTGGCGGACGCCTGCGCCAAAGGCATCGCCATCATCAACTTCGACAGCCTCGTCGATACCGACCAGGTGACCGCCAAGGTCAACACCGATTCCTCACAGTGGGGCGATCAGGCGGCCAAGTTCCTGATCGACGCCATCGGCGGCAAGGGCAAGATCCTCATCCTCAATGGCCCAGCCGGCGTTTCGGTCAGCGACGACCGGCGCAAAGGCGCCGATGCCGAGCTTAAGGCCCATCCCGATGTGAAGGTGCTTGCCGAGACGAACACGCCCTACAATGTCGCGCCCGCCCAGGAGGCCGTCACCAGCCTGCTTTTCGCCAACCCCGAAATCGACGGCATCCTGTCGCTGGGCGGCGCGTTGTCGGCGGGCGCCGTGCTCGCGCTCGACAAGCAGGGCCGCGACCAGGTGCCGATCACCGGCGAGAATGCGCGCCAGTTTCTCGAACTGTGGAAGGAAAAGGGCCTGAAGAGCTGGGCGACGATGCAGCCGAACTGGCTCGGCGCCTTCGCCACCTACACCGCCGTCCAGGCACTGGAGGGCGAGGATGTGCCGGCTTTCGTCAAGATCCCGTTGCCGGTGATCGACAATTCCAACATCGACGAATACCTCGCCCGGGCGAAGGATTTCCCGGCTGACGGTTACATCTATTCGCCGTACGATGAGGATCTATTCAAGAAGCTGCTGGCCCAAAAATAAGCCTGAAGGGTTGTAGCATTGACAACCACGGCTCCGCTTCTCGCCGCGCAGGGGGTGTCGAAGTCCTTTTTCGGCAACCCCGTTCTGCGCAACGTTTCAATCGCTCTCCAGCCCGGCCGCGTGCATGCACTGCTGGGCGAGAACGGCGCAGGTAAGTCGACACTGATCAACCTTTTGTCCGGCGCCTTGCGCCCGGACGGCGGGGCGATCGAGGTCGATGGGCGCCCGGTCTCGCGCATGACCCCCGCTAATGCGCGACAGGCCGGAATCGCCGTTGTCCAGCAGGAACTCAGCCTGACGACCAGCTTGTCCATTGCCGAAAACATCGGGCTCGGTGCCTATCCCAAGCGGTTCGGCTTGATCGACTACAACGAGCTTGCCGTCCGGGCCAGGGCCGCATGCGATCTTGTCGGGCTTTACGAACCGCTGTCTGCGCCGGTGGGGCACCTGTCCCTCGGCCGCCGGCAGATGGTGGAGATCGCCAAGGCGCTTTACCGCCGGCCGCGCGTGCTCATTCTCGACGAACCCACCTCATCGCTATCGGCAACTGAGACAAAAATCCTCACCGACCTGCTGGAGAGGCTTCGGGGCGAGGGCATCGCTATTCTCTACATCTCACACCGACTGAACGAGGTGATGGCGCTGTGCAAGCATGTCACCGTGCTCAAGGACGGGACCTGCACGGCGGACTGCTCGCTGGAAGGAACCGATGCCGCCGGGCTGGTACGCCTGATGGTAGGACGCGACCCCGGCGATCTCTTTCCACGATGGCGGCCTTCGCCATCGCCGGCCGACGCCATCTCGGTTCGTAAATTTTCGGCCGGCCTGATGCGCGACGTCGATCTCGACATCAGGACGGGCGAGGTGCTTGGCATTGGCGGCCTGGTCGGGCAGGGGCAGGAAGATCTGCTGCTTGGCCTCTACGGCGCGATCCCCGCCAGGACGGTATCCGCGACCGTAAACGGTGTTTCGGGTTTGCCCGGCGGCGTGCCGAACGCCAATGCGCTCGGCCTCGCTTATGTCCCGGCTGACCGCAAGCGCGAAGGCCTGCACCTGATCCATCCCATCATCACCAATATGATGCTGCCCGCCTTCGCAAGGCTGCCGGCGCTGAAGCTGCGCAGTCGGCGTGCCGAGCGCGATATGGCAAGGGGTCTCGCCGCCCAGCTTGCCATCAAGGGCGACCTCGACCGCCCGGCACAGGCACTCTCAGGTGGCAACCAGCAGAAGGTCGCGCTGGCGAAATGGATGCCACACGAGCCGCTTGTGCTTCTCCTCAACGACCCGACGCGCGGCGTCGATGTCGAGACCAAGCGTGAGATCTACATGATGCTTCGCAAACTCGCCGCCGCCGGCAAGGCGATCGTGCTGCTCAGTTCCGACACACCCGAACTGGTGCACCTTTGCGACCGCGTCGGCGTGGTCCGCGAAGGCCGCATCGTGGCCATGCTCGAGCGCGAGGCACTGAGCGAGGAAGCCATCGTTTCCGCCGCAATGGGCGCCGAACAGCAGAAAGTTGCGGCATGAGCGCGGTCGCATCCTCAAACCAAGCCGGCGCGCTCTACTGGCCGGTTCAGCTGCGCCGCAATGTCGGCGTGCGCAGCCTGTTCGCTGTGGTCCTGGCGTTCGTCATTGCTTACGGTTTCCTGTTTCCCGGCCTCTTGACAGCGTCCGGTTTCGCCAAATTCACCCAGAGCTGGTTTCCGCTGGCGCTGGTCGCCATGGCCCAGGCGATCCTCATGCTCACCGGCGGCATAAGCCTGGCCATCGGCGCCATGGTCAGCCTGGGCGCAGTGATCGCTGCGACGACGATGACTGGACCGCTGGGCGTAGCCGGCGGTGTCGCTGCGGTGGCGCTGACCGGTCTCGTCATCGGTGCCGCGATCGGGTTCATCGTCGTGAAACTTCGGTTTCCGGCGATCGTGGTGACGCTCGCTGGCTCCTTCATTATCGGCGGCGCTGCCCTGCTCATCCTGCCGAGGCCGGGGGGCGCCATACCCGAGTGGCTGTCGGACCTGCTTGCCGGCAACACGCCGGCGGCATTCGTGCTGCTGGTACTCATCGTGGTTTTGTGGAAACTCTATCTCGCCACGCCGCTTGGTTTGAGCATCTATGCTGCAGGCGAAAATCCCGTCGGCGCCTACCGCTCCAGCGTGCCGGTCGACGGTGCCCGGATCGCCGCCTACGCGATTAGCGGCCTGCTTTGCACAGGCGCCGGCCTGTTCATCGCCGCGCAAACGGGTTCGGGCGATCCAGTCATCGGCACGGCGTTCACGCTGAATTCCATAGCCGCCGCAGTGCTCGGCGGCATCGGTTTCCTTGGCGGCCAAGGTACCATGCGCGGCGCTCTTGCGGGCAGCCTGCTGCTCAGCCTGATGATCAGTGTCATGTTCTTCCTCGGCTTCACGCCGGTCGCCCAATATGTCGCCCAGGGCCTCATCATCATCGGGGCGGTCGCCATCCCGCAATTCCGCAAGGTGCAGCAATGACAGCACGGAAAGTCAGTGTGAGCGGCAGGCGCGCCGTGACGATTTTGCGCAGCCGGCCCTTCCTTACGATCGCTATAGTTGCGGCGGTATGGATCGCGGCGAGCTTCGCTTCACCTGGCTTCGGCGCTTATGGGCATTTGCGCTATTTGGTTGAATTGGGCGCGGTGGTCGGCCTGGTCGCGGCGGGCCAAACTTTCGTGGTGATTGCCGGCGGAATCGACCTTTCCGTCGCGGCGATCGTCACGGTTAGCGCTGTCAGCCTGCCGCTGCTTTCATGGCAGGCGGATCCGACAGGGCTCACCGCCGTTCTTGCAGTTCTCACGTTGACGAGCGCAATCGGTCTGGTGAACGGGCTGGGCGTGGCGCTGTTGCGCGTTCATCCAATGATCATGACGCTGGCGATGGCGACATTCCTGCAAGGTCTGCTGATCATCATCGCCGGCGGCAGTGCCGTGACCGCCGAGAACCCGCTGGTCCGCTGGCTCGGCAATGCGCGGCCGGTCGGTATTCCGGCAGGCGTGCTTTTGTGGGTGGTCATTTCAGTGATCGTTCTGACCACGATGCATGCGACATCCTTTGGCGCCCGGATATTCGCGATGGGCGCCAATCCGCTCGCCGCGGCGCTGTCCGGGGTTCCCGTCGCCTCGACCACGCTGGCGGTCTACGGCATCAGCGGCTTCTGTGCGGGACTTGCCGGTGTGTTGGTCCTCGGCATGAACGGACAAGGCTATGTCGGTATCGGCGATCCTTATCTGCTCGCCTCGATTGCCGCCGTGGTGCTTGGCGGCACCTCGATCCTCGGCGGGCTCGGCACCTATGCCGGCACCATCCCCGGCGCCATCCTGCTGGTTACGATCACGGCGCTGATCACCGTGGTCAACGCATCGCCTGGCTGGCGCAGTATCCTGTTCGGGTCGCTGATCCTGGGGCTGCTGCTTCTCTCAGGCAGAGAGCAGGCCCGCCGATGACATATCGTCCAGCCGATAAATGCGCCGTGCATTGCCGTAGAACAGTGCCGTCTGCTCGTCCGCGGAAAGCTCTCCTGCAATGGCCTTGAAGCTGTCATACACCGCACCGAACGATGCATGCAGGCCGGCGACCGGAAAGTCGCTGCCGAACATCGCGCGCCGCGTACCGAAACAGTCGATGCAATGCATGACAACCGACCTTAGGCTGTCGAGCGTCCAATCATGATCGTAGGCGACCAGATCCGATATCTTGATGGCGACGTTCTCGCGCTCCGACAAAAGCCGCAGCCCCTCGCGCCACACCCGCATTCCGTCCGCATCGCGATCGATCGGGCTGCCGCAATGGTTGAGAACAAAGAGCTGGTCTGGAAATGCCGCTGCGAGGCGCGCCGCGCCGGTGAGCTGGCGCGGAAACACCATCAGGTCGAAAACCAGCCGGCGGCGCCCAAGCAGGGACAGGCCGGCACGCCAGGCCGGATCGTCCATGATGCCGTCGCGGGCGGCAAAACGACGGGCGGGATCAGGATCCCAGCTCAGTATGTCGCGTACGCCGACGACACGGTCGAATGCCGCCTGCGCCTGGACCAGCGCCGGCGCTTGGCGGTTCGCCAGAGGTACGTGAACGACGTAACGGGCGGCCACGCCGCGCGACTTGTCGAGGGTTTCAAGCCACCGCGTTTCACCCACGCAGTCATCCCCGGCCCAACCGGCTTCAATATGGACGGTGGCGACGACACTGTGCTGGCCGGCGTCGCGCAAATAATCTTCAGGAAGGTAGTTTCGCCGCAAGGGGCCAAGCTCGCCCAGACCGCCGCGTTCGCCAGCCGTGGGCGCGAGCCAGGGATGGCGGCCGAGGCCGAGATCCCACAGGTGATGGTGGGCATCGATGATCGGTCCGCAGTAACGCTTTGGCACGCATCTCTCTCATGGTGTGGCCGGCATCGGAAATCGATCCGGACTTCATCCTGCGAAAGCGAAAGGACTAGCATCGGATGACCGAAAACTCACCCGTACTGTCGCTCGCGACCCGTGAAAATTTCCTGCTCGACGATCGTATCCGCGGCGTTCCGCCTGGCACCCTCGGCCTGGACAGCAGCTTTGTCGCATCTGAGCGCTGGCATCCAGCGCATGGACGTATGTCGTTGCCGGTGTTGACCCTCGACGAGGAGGCCTTCATCGCCAATCGTGACCTGTTCTTGGGGTATGCGCGAGAACAGGGCGCCGTGATCGCCCCGCATGCCAAGACCCCGATGGCGCCGGACCTTGCCCGGTCGCTGGTCGAGGCCGGAGCATGGGGCACGACCGTCGCCGACATAAGGCAGGCCACAGTAATGCTCAGATCCGGGCTCTCTCGGCTGATCATCGCCAACGAGGTCGGCGGACCAGGTGGTGCGAACCGACTTGCTGTCCTTGTCGGCGCCTGGCCAAGCGCCGAGTTCTACGTTTTTGCCGACTCTTTCGACGCCGTGAATGCGCTTGCTGAAGCTTGGCGCGCCAATGCGACGCTGCCGCCATTGCGCGTGCTCGTCGAACTTGGTGCGGGGAGGGCAGGCGCCCGGACCACCGGCGAAGCCGAGGCGATCGCCGACGCGGTTGTAGCTGCCGGAGGGCGGCTGCTGATCGCCGGCGTCGCAGCCTACGAAGGTGCCGCGGCGCAAGCCGATCCTGGCCGTACCGATGAGGCGATATCCGCGCTGTTGGCAATGACAGCCGATATGTTCCTGCGGCTCCGCGCCCGCGTCGGCGGCGACACCCCGCTGATCGCCACCGCCGGCGGCTCGGTGTACTTCGACAAGGTGGTCGCAGCGCTTTCGCCCCTCGTCTCCAGGGACGGCAATGCCACGTTGGTGCTGCGCAGCGGCGCCATCTTCTTTCACGACCATGGCGTCTACGACAGGTCGCTCGGCGCACTCGATGCCCGCGACGGTTTTGCGATCGGCGGCGTCGGTGCTTCCGCACGAAACTCCTTCCATCCGGCTTTACGTCTTTGGGCCGAGGTACTGTCGCGGCCGGAGCCCGGCCTTGCTATCTGCGGTATGGGCATGCGCGACGTGTCGTTCGACCAGGGCTTTCCGAAGGTCGTGACCATCTTTCGTGCCGGCAAGCAGCTGCCGAAAGCGCGTGCCGAGGTCTTCAAGCTCAACGACCAGCACGCCTTCCTGACAATTGCGTCGGGCGACGATATTGCCGTTGGTGACGTCGTTGAATTCGGCATCTCGCACCCCTGCACCTGCCTCGATCGCTATCGCGTGATCTTCGGCGCCGACGCGGCCGGGTATGTCCGCCACGCCTTTCCTACCTATTTCGGCTGAGCAGATATCGCGGCCACTTCCAAAAAAGAGAACCTCGAAAGGATCTGATATGATCAAGTACTTCCAGTCCGGCTCCCGCATGTCTCAGGCGGTCGTCTATGGCGGCCTCGTGCACATCGCAGGCCAGGTGGCAGACGACCGCAAGGCCGGCATCGAGGGTCAGACGAGCGACGTGCTCTCCAAGGTCGAGGCGCTCCTTGTTGAGGCCGGCAGCAGCAAGTCGAGGCTAGTGGCGATCAACATCTTCCTGCCGCAGATCGCCGACTTCGATGCCATGAACAGCATCTACGATGCCTGGGTGGATCCTGCGCGCCTGCCGGCGCGCGCCTGTGTCGAGGCGCGTCTCGCCGATCCCGATCTCCGCATAGAGGTCACTGCGATCGCAGCTATCTGAGCCGCCGCCATGCACACCGGCCTCAGCCATACGCTCGACTTCGACCGGGACGGCAAGACACTCGGCCATCTCAGCATTCCGTTTTCGATCGACCGTTCGCCCTATTTCCAGGTCAAGGTCCCGATCTGCCTTGTCCGCAACGGCGAAGGCCCGTCGGTGCTTCTGATGGCCGGCAATCACGGCGACGAATATGAAGGCGAGCTGTCGTTGGCAAAGCTGGTGCGCCGGCTCGATCCCAAGCAGATCAAGGGTCGCGTCACCATCCTGCCGATGGCGAACGTGCCGGCGGTGATCGCCGCAAAGCGCTGCTCGCCACTCGACGGCGGCAATCTCAACCGCGCCTTTCCGGGCGACCCGTCAGGCACGCCAACAAGCCGGCTTGCCAATTTCCTGGAGATGGAACTGTTTCCCCGGCACGACGTCATCTTCGACATTCATTCTGGCGGCACCTCGATGGAGCATCTGCCGACCGCGCTTGTCGAGCACAATACCGATCCCGACCGGCACCGGCGCGGTGTGGAGCTAATGCGGACGCTCAGCATGCCCTATGGGTTCGTGGCCGACAACGGCCAGGCCTCACCGACCTCCATGGGTGCGGCGCGCCGGGCCGGCGCCATCGGCGTCAGCGGAGAGTTCGGCGGCGGTGGCACTGTCACGGTCGATACGATGGAGATTACCGCCCGCGCACTCGACGCCCTGATGGCCGCCTTGGGAGTGGTTGAGGCGCCGGTTCTTGCACCGGCAACCGGACCTTCGGCGCCGACGCGGCTTCTTTCGTTGTCTCGGCACAGTCAGGGCCTTTATGCCACAAGCCGTGGTTGGTTCGAGCCGGCAGTCAGGCTGGGCGACAGCGTGACTTCAGGCCAACTGGCGGGCTGGTACCACGACCTCGAACGACTCGACCTCGCCGAGCAAGCCCTGCACTTCCTCGAAAGCGGCATTGTGCTTTCGCGCCGGCTGCACACGATGTGCGAGGCGGGAGACTGCCTCATGCAGGTCGCCGAGCCGGTCGACTGATAAGAAGCCCTCCCGACCATACGCCCATATCAGGATCAAGACTGAGGATAACCGGATGCAACTGTCGATGTGGACCTATCCTTGGGATGTCCAGGATCTGGGCTTGGAGATGGTCGAGCGCGATCTTGTCGAGCGTGCCGGGCTCAACATGATCAGTCTGGCGACTTCGTATCACGCTGGCCGGTTTCTGCAGCCGCGCAGCCCGCGCCGGAAAGCCTATTTTCCGGAAGACGGAACCATCTATTTCAAGCCAGATGCGGCACACTGGGCCGACCTAGCCATCCAGCCCAAGGTGGCGAAGGTGATCATGGAAGGCGGCGATGTGCTTGGCGACCTTGTCCGCCGGCGCGAGGTGGGCGGGCTGGGCGTTTCGTGTTGGACGGTCTGCTTGCACAACACCCGGCTCGGCATGCTTCATCCGCAGGCCGTAACCCGCAACGCCTTCGGCGATGCCAACTACTACAATCTCTGCCCATCACATCCGGAAGCGCGCGCTTATGTCCGCGCGCTGATCGCCGATATCTCGCACAGCTACAGGCCGGACCGGATCGAGCTTGAAAGCCCGTCATTCATGGGCTTCGCCCACGAATACCATCATGAGAAAGACGGTGTCGGGCTGATGCCGGAAGACGATTTTCTGTTGTCGATATGTTTCTGCCCGTCCTGCCTTGCGCGCGCGGCCGAGGCCGGCGTCGACGGCGAAGTAGCGCGCAAGCTCGTCGGGCAATGGATCGTCGAGACCTGCGAGCGCGCCGTGCCCGAACGGCGCTTTCCAGACTTTCCGGGGAGCGGCCTCGACACTTTTTTGCCATGGCCGGAACTCCATGGCTACCTGCTGTGGCGGTTCGAACCGGTGACCAGCCTGGTCGCCGAACTGCGCGAGGTGGCCAATCCGGCGACCCGCGTTGTCATCATCGATTTGAAAGACGGTTGGCTTGGCGGCTGCGATCTCGCGGCGCTCGGCAAGGTCTGTGACGGGGCAATCCTGTGTGCCTACGACATGCAGCCCGGCGATGTCGCCAGCCTGATGGCGGCCGGACGCGCAGCCCTTGGCGTGAAAAAGTTCCTCGGCGCCGGCTACCGGCTGTTCTATCCGGAAATGGCCGGCCCCGACATCCTCACCGCCAAGGTCAAAGCTGCGATGGCGCCGGATGTCGACGGCATCAATTTTTACAATTATGGCCTTGTCCCTGCCGCACGCCTCGATTGGGTGAGTGCCGCAAGATCCGTTTGAAAAACCGATCCGTTGCCGCAGTCTGCTAGGACTGACCTCACTTTGCCTTGGAGCTTTATGAGCATGCCGGCTATTCGCTTCGGTCACATTGGCCGGCGGCGGCCGGACAAGCTGAAAGCATGGCGGTGACGGTCCATGCGGATCGAAGATCATACGCCGACCATATTGCTGCTTATACGCTTCAAAGTATACAAAATTCGATACGGAAAAGCGTATATTGAAATTTATCTGCGCGAGCGTATAATACCATGGCTAGAGAGGTATGCTGTGGACCAAATCGCCCGAACACCCAAGCAAATTGGAGATGCCGTCCGCCGGCAGCGTCGCAAGCTCCGCCTCAACCAGACCAATGTCGGGGACCAAACGATGCTGCGTCAGGCGACCATCTCGGCCGTCGAGAGTGGCGCGCCTGGGACCCAGCTCGGAACGCTTTGCGATATTCTCGCAGCGCTCGACCTCGAATTCGTCGTCCGCCCTCGGACCAAGGCAAAGCCGGCTGAGATCGAGGACATCTTCTGATGGCTCGTCCGCGGCAGCACATCCCGCTAAATGTCTTCTTGAACAGCCGTCTCGTCGGGCGGCTGAATAGACAATCCAGCGGCGCGATCGATTTTCAGTACGATCCGTCCTGGCTTGCTTGGGAGCACGCGCTGCCCGTCTCGCTATCACTGCCTCTGCGTGAAGATCGTTATATCGGTGCGCCCGTCATCGCCGTCTTCGACAATCTCCTGCCCGACAACGTCCCCATTCGCCGCCGTATGGCGGAGCGTGTTCATGCTCAAGGAATAGACGCTTACGACCTGCTTGCCGCTGTCGGGCGCGATTGTGTCGGCGCATTGCAATTCCTGCCGGATGGTGTCGAGCCAGGCCCCGCCGGTATTGTCAACGGCAAACCCGTTGACGATACCGAGATTGCTCGTCTTCTCCTCGATCTGGCATCGGCTCCCCTTGGGCTTGGCGAGGACGAGGACTTCCGGATCTCGATCGCTGGCGCTCAGGAAAAGACTGCGCTCTTGTTCTGGAAAGGACGTTGGTACAAGCCGCTGGCGACGACTGCCACGACGCACATCCTCAAACCACAGATTGGACGGTTGCCAAATGGCATCGATCTTTCCTTCAGCGTCGAGAACGAATTTTTCTGCCTCAAGCTGACAACCGCCCTAGGGCTCCCGAGCGCCGTCGTCGCAATCGAGGAGTTCGAAGGCAATCGCGTGCTCGCGATCGAGCGGTTCGATCGCCGATGGACCAGTGACAATCGTCTCCTGCGTTTGCCCCAGGAAGACTGCTGCCAGGCCCTTTCTGTGCCGCCGTCACTGAAATACGAATCCGACGGCGGGCCTGGCGTTCCGGCTATCCTCAATTTGATGAAGGGAAGCGACCAACCGGAGGTAGACCAGGCTGCGGTTTTAAAGGCCGTGGTTGCCTTTTGGCTTCTCGGCGCCACAGATGGGCACGCCAAGAATTTTAGCGTCTTTCTTTCCCCCGGCGGCCGGTTCCGCATAACGCCGCTCTATGATGTGATTTCAGCGCAGCCCAGCCTTGATGCGGGACAGATCAAGCGCAACAAAATGAAACTGGCGATGGCTATTGGTGACACACGCCACTACCTCGTCGACAGCGTCATGCCACGCCATTTTATCCAGACCGCCGCCAAAGCAGGGATCGGTCCGAAACCCGTCAAGGCGATCTTTGATGAGCTGCGCCAACAGGCGCTAGCGGCGGTCGAACTGGTTTCTGCATCGCTCCCAAAGGATTTTCCTGCGGAAGTCGCTGATGCCATCGGCAATGGGGTCAGGGCTCGTGTACGCAGACTGGAAGAGGCGTGATGCTGAAAGTAGAGACGCAACGAGACTGATGTCGCCATTGCAACAACGCTCAAATGGTCTTCTTCAGCAGCAGCAGCATCCAGGCGGCCACGGCCGCCGCTGCGTCGTCCAGATGATGCCGAACCCACCCCTTACCTTCTCATGCGCGATAGGATGGGCCAAGGTTTGACCACGTCAAAAAAACCGGAAAGCAAGGAACCTGCCGACCACCAGAGCGGCTCGAGCGGCAGCATGGAAAGTGTGACGCGGCGCTACCCGATCCTAGCCAGTGCCTTTCCGGGATAGGATCAACTCACGGATTTGCCAGCCTGTAACTTTCTTACGAGGCCGATCAACTGATCCAGATCAGCGCGTGGAAGCGCAAGTATCTCGGGCGGGGGTTTGTGATATTCCTTCATCAATTCCTTGATGGTTGCGGCACCTTTGGGTGTGAGCTTGACAAGCTTCACACGGCGATCGCCTGGCGACGGAATCCGTTCGGCGAGCCCCGCCTGCTCAAGCCGGTCGACCAGCCAGGTCGCCGTCGATGGATCGCACTGCCATTGAGCAGCCAATGCGCCGATCGGCTTGCCCGCATCTTTGTCGAGCGTGAAGAGGGCGCGGGAGTCGTTGGGCGTCAGGCCCAATTTCTGCTGGATCGCCAACCGGTCCGGCGCGGACCGCATCAGGAAATCAAACATCAGGCGCCATGCCTCGGTGGCGTGCTGCAAGCGATCTTGGCTCGGTCTCATTCCACGCTCCTTCATGTCTTGACACATACTTGGACCAATCGTATGATTTGATCAATCAAAATGTTTTTGTGGTCAAAGCAATGAGAGGAGATCCGAGATGACCAATACCACGGTTCTCGTCGTCGGAGGCGGCCTGAACGGTCTGACGGCGGCCGCCCTTTTGGCTCACAACGACATTGCGTGTGTCCTCGTCGAGCGTCATCCCGACACGTCAATCCAGTACAAGTTTGCCGGCATCTCCCCGCGCAGCATGGAGATATTCCGAAGCCTCGGCCTCGAGGAGGAGATTCGTACAAATCGGACGGGGGACCAGCAGGCAGGCGCTATTGCGCGCGCCAGGAATCTCGCCGATCCGCAGATTCAATGGGGCGGACCGGCGTGGCCGGATGCAAGTGCCCTCAGCCCCACGCAACCAGCGACGTGTGATCAGCACGTCCTGGAACCGATTCTGCGCCGCTACGCCGAGCGGAACGGTGCAGACGTGCGTTTCAGCACGGAGCTGGTGACTTTCGATCAGGACGAGACCGTCGTCCGCGCGGAAATTCGCGGTATCGCGACCTGCGCAAAGGAGGTCATCTCGGCCGACTATCTGATCGTCGCGGACGGTGCGAACGGTTCCCTGCGAGAGAGGCTGGAGATCAGCCGCAGCGGGGCAGGCGGCCTTCAGCACTGGATGAATGTCGTCTTTGACACGGACATGCCTCCGACGATAGGCGGCAAGCGCTTCACGTCGTGCTTCGTGACGGACCTCAACGGGACCTTCACGCCCAGACAGGGTGGACGATGGCTTCTGGCGCTCCAGTACTTTCCCGAAAAGGGCGAGAAACCACAGGATTTTGATGAAGCCAAGTGCAGGGAACTGATCATACGAGGTGCGGGCCGGCCGGACATCACGACGAGGCTTGTCGATGCGCGCTCCTGGGAAGTGGCCGCCCTCACAGCGCGCCAATTCCGCCGAGGCCGCGCGTTTCTTGTGGGGGATGCCGCACATGTGATGCCCCCAACAGGCGCTTTCGGTGGCAATTCAGGTATCCACGACGCCCATAACCTTGCCTGGAAGCTTGCGATGGTAGCACGCGGGCATGCCGATCCCTCGTTGCTGGATAGCTATGACACGGAGCGCCGGCCGGTCATCGAGGCTACGTTGGCGCAAGCGCTCGCCCGCCTACAGAAATGGTTCGACGATCCGTCGAAGCGGTTGCCTCCTCCTGTTGCGATCGTCGAGGATTACGGCGTGGTATTTGGCCAACGCTACGCTGCAGGCATCGTGGCTCTGGAATCCACACCGGACGATCACCCATTCCAAAAATCCACGGAGCTGTCGGGCCGCCCCGGCACGCGTTTGCCGCATTTCGCGGTCGGGCGTGCCGGCCAGCGGATTTCGAGTCTCGATTTGTGCGACCGCGATCTTCTTCTCCTCTGCGCCGACGAAGCATGGTGTCAGGCCGCTGACTCCGTAAGCCAGCGCCTCGGGATGCCGCTGACGTGCCACTCGTTGGGTGCGAATGGGGATCTGCTTGACTTGGACCATCGGTGGCCTTCCGTGCTCGGGGTTAAAAGCGGCGGTTCCGCCTTGGTCAGACCGGACGGATTTGTCGCGTGGCGGTCAACGCACGGTGTGCCTGATCCTGTACAGGTGCTGATCGAAACACTTGATGGGCTCGGTTTCCGCACGGAGGCGCACGAACATCATCGGTGAGCGGCGGCGAGTGCGGATGCCTCCCGCCTTCGGGCATGACTTCCTTGCCGATGCCATCACTGGGAATGACAACGATGCCAGGCGCTTGCTCCTTTCCTACTCGTTGTCGCCGAGTAGGGCCGCGCACACCGCTTCGGTGACCTTATCGGTGGTGGCACTTCCGCCGAGATCGGGCGTGTGCAGTGAGGCGTCCGCCGTCACGCGCTCGATGGCGCGCATCAGGCGCGCCGCGGCAGCCGGCTCGCCAAGATGCTCCAGCATCATCACCGCCGACCAGAACGTGCCGACCGGATTGGCGATGCCCTTGCCGGTGATGTCGAAGGCCGAGCCGTGGATCGGCTCGAACATCGACGGAAACCGCCGCGCGGGGTTGAGGTTCGCAGTCGGCGCAATGCCGATCGATCCGGCAAGTGCGGCCGCAAGATCCGACAGGATATCGGCGTGAAGATTGGTCGCGACGATTGTGTCGAGCGAGCGCGGATTGAGCGTCATGCGCACTGTCATCGCGTCGACCAGCATTTTGTCCCATGCGACATCAGGAAAATCGGCCGCGACCTCACGGGCGATGTCGTCCCAGAGCACCATGCCGTGACGCTGGGCGTTCGACTTGGTGACCACGGTCAACAGCTTTCGCGGCCGCGACCGCGCCATCTCGAAGGCGAAGCGCATGATGCGCGTCACGCCGGCGCGGGTGAAGATCGAGACCTCGGTCGCGATTTCCTCAGGCAGGCCGAGATGCGAGCGCCCGCCCTGGCCGGCGTATTCGCCTTCCGAATTCTCCCGAACGATGACCCAGTCGAGATCCCCTGCCGTGACGCCGCGAAGCGGGCTCTCGATACCGGGCAGGATGCGGGTCGGGCGGACATTGGCGTACTGGTCGAAGGGCTGGCAGATCGCGAGCCGCAACCCCCAAAGCGTCAGATGGTCGGGCACGTCTGGCGCGCCGACAGCGCCGAAATAGATCGCATCGAAGGCCTTCAGCCGCTCGGTGCCGTCCTTGGGCATCATCACGCCGTTGAACTTGTAGTAGTCCGAGCCCCAGTCGAAATGCTGCACCTCGAGACTGAAACCGCCGTCGCGCGTGGCGCAGGCGGCCAGCGCACGAAGGCCGGCCGCTACGACTTCCTTGCCGATCCCATCGCCTGGAATGGCCGCGATCCTATAGCTTCGCATTAGTCCAGTCCTCCCCTTGTGGCGCTAAACTAGCATGGACCATCGTGCTGGCCTTTGGCCGTGAGGCCGAATGCCGCCATTACGGCAAATGGTCAATCAATCCGTTCAGCAGGAGCAGCAGCACCCCGGCGGCCACAGCCGCAGCCGCATCGTCCACCATGATACCGGCCCCACCCCTTACCTTGTCATGTGCGATACGGATGGGCCAAGGCTTGACGACGTCGAAAAACCGGAAAGCAAGGAAGCCTGCTGCCCACCAGAGCGGATCGAGGGGCAGCATGGAAAGGGTTAGGGCCGCGCCGAAGGTCTCATCAATGACGACGATCTGCGGATCCTCCGTCCCGGTACGGGAGATAACATACGATGACGCCCATACGCCGACGGCGAACAGGGCCACGTAGGCAAGCACCGTCAGCCAAGGTGATGCGGGTATCAGAGCCGCGGCAACAGCCACTCCAACCATTGCGCCGGCCGTGCCCGGCCATATTGGAGATAATCCCGCGCCGACAGAGGTCGCGAGCAGGTAGGCGAACTTGGGTGGAAACTTATGCATCGATTTTCGGCCGGCTTCCCACGGATCGCAAGCGATCATAGTCACATCGTTCGGGTGCTGCCGCCAGACTGCTGTTCGATTTGCACCACCTCACAAGGGCATCGCCCAAACCGTGAAAATGCTGTCGGGCAGCTGTCGCAGCGACTGGAAGTTCTGTTTCGCCGCCAGCTCGGCGAGTACCTTAATCCGCCGGCCCCATTCGCCAAACGAGATCATTTTTGCGGCAAGTTGAGAACGTTGCTGAGCCCGGTCTCGGCCCGCATTGGCCAACCGAAACGGTGGCGACGGTGGAACAAACCCGCAAATTGCTGGTAAAGCTCCGTCAACCGACATCATCAGAGGAGCCGCCATGATCGCCGGTCTCATGAAAAGTCGCATCGACCCGCTATGGGAGCAGGCCGCCTCTCCGCTGATCGGGATCGGCATGACGCCGAACCAGGTTACGGCCAGCGGGCTGGTGCTCGTGGCTTTGTCTTCGGCCGCCTACGCGTTTCATCATTCAAGTCTTGCCTTTGGCCTTTGCCTGGCGTTTGCCTTCAGCTTCGATGCGCTGGACGGTGCGGTCGCCCGCCGGACAAATATGAGCACCAAGGCCGGTGGCTATTTCGACGCCGTCGTCGACCGCTATCAGGAATTGGCCGTCTTTGCGGCTATCGGCTGGGTTGCCGATCTGTGGGCGATCGCAATGTTCGCATTCGCGGGCGGGATCCTCACCAGTTACGCCAAGGCGCGGACGGCGCTGGAAATCCCTGTGAAAAACCACGGTTGGCCGGATTTCTTCGAGCGGATGGAACGTCTGGTGTTCATTTGCGTGCTGCTCGCCGCCGACGGAGTCGCGACCGCGATGGGCGCGGCTTCGCCCTGGATTCTGGCGGGTGGGTTCGCGCTGTACGCAGTGCTGGCCAACGCCACAGCCCTGCAACGGGTCAGTCGCGCATTTGCGATGCTGAAACGAGCCGACGGGAAGCAGCCGTGAGACTACGGGGATGCTTGCACTTGGCCTCACCTGAGGCTATGCAATGCTTCACATGAATGGAGAGCGGCGATGTTGGCATTTGGAAATATAGCCGATGTGCTGGGGCTGCCGCCCAAGGAGACGGCTGCACGGTCGCCATTCGGGCTGATGGCTCGAATCGAAGACGGATTGCCGTTGGGTGCGCTTGAACGCGTCTCACAATTGCTGGCACCGGCCGATACGCAATTCAAATATCGCCTCGTCCCAAAGGCAACTTATGAGCGCCGCAAGAGAGGTGCTCTCCGACTCTCTTCGGAAGAGGGCATGCGGGTGGCGCGGGTGGCGCGCCTATGGAACCTGGCCCTCGACGTTTGGCAGATCGAAGGTGAGGCTCGTGACTTTCTGTTTCGGTCTCATCCCATGCTGGAAGACCGACGCCCGATCGACGTGGTCATTCAAAGCGAGATCGGCGCCGAACTGGTGCTCGATATCCTTGCAGGCCTGAAGTACGGCACCGCTGCTTGACGGCACAGATACTCGATCGCATGCTGCAGTGCTTCAGGATCGGCGATCCAGCCGGCACATATCCGATCTTCGACGCGACGGGCTCGACGATAGCGCCTGGCCGCTGGAACACGCCCGGCAGCCCGTTGATCTACACCAGCGAGCATTATTCAACGGCCTTGCTGGAAAAGCTGGTGCACGGCAGCGGCAGACTGCCGCCCAACCAGCCTTACGTCCAGATCATGCTTCCGCGCGGGCTGAGCTACGAAATCTTTTCTCAGCCGTCGTTGCCCGGATGGGATATGATGCCGGCAACGGTGAGCAAGGAATTCGGTGAGACATGGTGTGTCGAGCGCCGCAGCGCGATCCTGATCGTGCCAAGCGTCGTGGCTCGCCCCGACAACAACGTGTTGATCAATCCGGCACATCCGGAGTTTTCCCTGATCACGGCCAGCCTGCATCAACCCGTATACTGGGATAGCCGCCTGTTTGGCTCCTGAGCCGGGCAGAGAGGCAGGTTCCTACTTAACACAACCCGTCAGCGCCAACTCAAGCCTGGAGCGACATGGGTCAGGATCGCCTCGATGGCATGGACATTGTACTCGACGCCGAGCTGGTTGGGGACGGTAAGCAGCAGCGTATCGGCCTCGGCGATGGCTTCGTCGCCCTTTAGCTGCTCGATCAGGACGTCCGGTTCGGCGGCATAGGAGCGGCCGAACACCGCGCGTCTGTCTGCCTCGATGTAACCGAAATGATCTCCGCTCTGGTTGCCGCCGAAATAGGCTCGGTCGCGATCGTCGACCAGCGCAAAAATGCTCCGGCTCACCGACACCCGCGGCTCGCGCGTGTGTCCGGCCGCCTTCCAGGCCTCACGAAAAGCCCGGATCTGTTCGGCCTGCTGGACGTGAAACGGCTTTCCGCCTTCATCGAATTTGAGCGTGGAGCTCTGCAGGTTCATCCCCAGTTTCGCCGCCCATTCGGCGGTGGCGTTTGTGGCGGCGCCCCACCAGATGCGCTCGCGCAGGCCCTCCGAGTGCGGCTCGACGCGAAGCAGGCCAGGCGGGTTGGGAAACATCGGCCGCGGGTTGGGCTGCGCAAAGCCTTTGCCCAGCAACACTTCGAGCAGCACTCCGGTGTGTCTACGGGCCATGTCGGCATCGCTCTCGCCCTCTTGCGGGGCGTAGCCGAAGTAGCGCCATCCCTCGATCACCTGCTCCGGCGAGCCTCGGCTGATGCCCAGCTGCAGACGCCCTCCGGCGATTAGGTCGGCGGCGCCGGCGTCCTCGGCCATGTAGAGCGGGTTCTCATAGCGCATGTCGATCACCGCCGTGCCGATCTCGATTCGGCTGGTCTTTGCGCCGACCGCCGCCAGCAGCGGGAAGGGCGAGGCGAGCTGGCGGGCGAAGTGATGCACGCGGAAATACGCGCCGTCCGCACCCAGCTCCTCGGCCGCGACCGCCAACTCGACGGACTGCAAAAGCGCGTCGGATGCCGTCCGCGTCTGCGATTGCGGCGAGGGCGTCCAGTGCCCGAACGAGAGGAAACCAATCTTCTTCATGAGAACCAGCCTAAAGGGGAGCCAGGTGCAGACTATGCTGCGGCGCGCAGCAAAGCATCGCAAAATCGGTGCCGATGACCGCCTGCCTTGACGCGCAAAGCTTGAATCGGCGGTTGTTGATCAACGATGGCCGACCGTGCCGAGCTGCCGTCGGACGCCAGCCTAGGAAGGTGCCGCGAATGCGAGCGCTATCGCGATGAGGATCAACAGCGGTCCCATCCATTTGAAGCGAGTCCCAAAGTTGGTCCACCATGCTTGCTGCTGGCCGGGGCGAGCTTGGAACGGGTCCGCGAGAAATCCGAAGCCGATGCCAGCCATCCACAACCCGGCGCAGAACATGATGAACTCGTCGATGTATTCCGCGACCATGCTTCGAAGCTTTCGAATTTATGCCGCCGCTACATGCGCCGAATTCGAGCCGATATAGTTTCGGATCGTTTCGATGATCCGGTCCTGGTCAGCCTCGCTCAGATAGGGATGCATTGGCAGGCACAGGATGCGCTTCGGCAGCTCTTCCGAAACGGCAAGGCCGGTCGGCGTGCGCGGATAATCGCGATAGGCAATCTGGCTGTGCAGCGGTTTCACATAGTAGATGACCGACGGAATGCCCTTTTCACCGAGATGTGCCTTGAGCCCGTCCCGTTTCGGCGTTTCGATGGCGTATTGCGCCCAGGCCGAGCGGCCGCCGCCCAGATTGCGCGCCGCCTTGACGATATCGCCGAGACCTTCGGCATAGCGATTGGCGACCGCTTGCCGCGCCACCATCTCGTCCTCGAGGATGGCCAGCTTCTCTATCAGGATCGCCGCCTGAAGCGTGTCGAGCCGTGAATTGATGCCGACGCGGACATTGTCATATTGCGTTTCGCCCTTTCCGTGAAAGGCGAACGAGCGCAGCTGTTCGGCCAGCGCATCGTCATTGGTGAACATCGCACCGCCGTCGCCATAGCAGCCGAGCGGCTTTGCCGGATAGAAGCTGGTCGAGCCGACGGTGCCGAACGAGCCGCACATCTTGCCGTCAGCCGAGCCGCCGGTCGCCTGCGCCGCATCCTCGATGACCATCAGGCCTTCGCGATCGGCGATGGCCATGATCGCCTCGTAATCGGCGGCGAGGCCGAACAGGTCGACGGGAATGATTGCCTTCGGCCTCAGCCGGCCCTCCGCCTTGATCATGGCAATTGCCGCCTCGAGGCTGGCGATGTCGATATTGTAGCTGTCGGCATCGACATCGACGAACACCGGTTCGGCCTTGGTCAGCGCCACCACTTCGGCCGTGGCGGCGAAGGTGAAGCTCGGCACGAACACCGCGTCGCCCGGGCCGATGCCGGCGGCAAACAGCGGCAGCAGCAGCGCATCGGTGCCGTTGGCGCAAGCGACCACGTGCTTGATGCCGATATAGGCGGCGAGCTTGTTTTCGAATTCGGTGACCTGCGGTCCGAGAATATAGCGGCCTTCGTCGACAACCCGGTCGATTGCCGCTTTCAGCCTGTCGCGGATGCGTTCGCGCTGCGCGCCAAGATCGATGAACTGCATGTCGGCCTCAAACGGTTTTAGTCAGATAACCGGCCGCTGGTAGCAGACTTGGTACGGCCGAGAAAGCCGCAGGGCAAAAACCCTGAATTGCTCAAGTGTCGCAGCCTGTTACCTCTGATTTCCGATCTGGCCTCTTAAAGGCGTGGAAATCCGGGCTTCGGCCGGCCTGTTACAGGCTTCGCACCCCGCCCGCCAGGCTGGACGAAACATAAAGTGATCGCCGGTGAGCAGTCCATGGGCTGCGCACCAGCCGGTCAGGCGATTTCATGCCGCCATGGCGGGTTGGCGCCGGCCCGCGATACCGTCACCGCCGCGGCCTTGGCGCCAAGCGTCAGCGCCTTGTGGATGGCGTCTTCCGGCAAACTGGCGATTGCCGTCTTCGACAGCAGACCCTGTTCATGCAAGGAGGCAAGAATGCCGGCATTGAATGTGTCGCCGGCTCCGACCGTATCGACCACCTCGACCTTGTCCGGCACGACGGTGACCCGGTGCTGGCTGCTGTAACCGACCGCGCCTTCGCTGCCGTGGGTGACCACGATCAGCTTTGGGCCGCGATCCAGCCAGTTACGGACGACGTCTTCATGCGAGCCGGCTTCGCCGAACCAGTTCAAATCCTCGTCCGACAGTTTCACGATGTCGGCCATCGCCATCATGCCGCGGATGCGCCTGAGGTGCTTGGCCTTGTCGGGAATGAAGTTTGGCCGGATGTTGGGGTCGAGCATCATCACGCGACGCTCATGTTCGCGCCGCATGAACTCCTCATAGGCCGATCCGGCCGGCTCCGAGATCAGGCTGATGGCGCCGAACAGCATGGCCTCGATCTCGCTGCCGAGTTCCGGCAGGTCCTCGATGGTCAGCATGCGCCCGGCGGTGTTCTCGTCATAGAAGGTGTAGGTCGCTTGGCCGTTGGTGAGCCGCACGAAGGCGAGCGTGGTCGGCCGCGGCGAAGTGTGCGCATAGGTCGAGCTGACCTTGCTGTTCCCCAGCGCCTCCCTGAACTGCCCGCCGAACAGATCCGACGACAGGCCGGAGAAAAAGGCAGCGGGCGCGCCGAGCCGGCCTAGCGCAATGGCCGAGTTGAAGACGGCACCGCCGACATAGGGGGCAAAGGCCGGCTCGCCCTCCGTCGTGGTCCGCGGCAGCATGTCGATCAGGGCTTCGCCGCAGCAGAGGATCATGAAGTCTTGCTTTCCGGCGGATAGATCACGCCCTTGCGAATGATGATGTTGGCATAAAGCCGCGGCTCGCTAGTCGCGACGATCGCGTGCGCGGCCTTGACCCGTGCATAGAAGTCGGCACCGGCAAGCGCAACCACCTTGCGGCCCGGCGCACGCCTGGCGCAGATCGCTTCCATCTCATAGTGAACCGGATCGGCGAGCAGGGGATCGCCTTTGGCCGAGGCGCGAAACAGCGCCTGCGGCACGGCGTCGTCGACCGGCAATACGCTCAATACCGCATCGAGCACGGGGACGAGATGATGACCGTCGGCGCGGACCAGCCGCTGTGCCTGCTGCTCGGCCGGGTAGTTGCCGTCGACCAAGGCGATCTCGTCGCCATGGCCCATGGCGCGCAATATCGCCAGAAGCTCGGGGCCGAGCAGCGCCGGGATGCCGATCAGCATGCTCAGAAGCTCCGGGAAATCGTGGTCGAGCCGATGAGGAAGCGCTCCGACAGCGGCAGGCTGGCGCCACCCAGCGCCCGCGCATGGATGCCGACGGTTCCCTCGCGAACGGCCGGCAGCCTCAGGCCTTCGCCGTCGATCCGGCCGATGGCCTGGATAACGGCATCGACAAGCCGCCTGCGCACGGCAAGCGGCATCCATCCGTCGATCACCGCGGCATCGAAGTCAATGACGGAGGAGGCCGAAACGATGGCATAGGCAAGCGCCTGCGAGGCGCTGGCGATCCAGTCGTCAAGCTCGGCGCCGATCTCGCCCCAGTCCCCCGGTGATGTCCACAGATGCGAGGCCTCGATGCCGCGCGCGTTGAGCGCCTTTTCCAGCATGGCGATCGACGCCACGTCGATCAACTGCGTCGGCTTGCCGTCCGGCCCTGGCACCGGCATCGAGCCCAGCGCGCCGGCATTGCCGGTTGGGCCACCAAACAACCGGCCGTTCAGCACGATGCCGCCGCCGGCAAAGGCACCGATATAGAAATAGACGAAATCGCGTGCCGCACCCGCCGCGTGGCCGAACACGAGCTCGGCGCCGCAGGCCGAGGTGGCGTCGTTCTGCAGATAGACTGGAAATTCGCATTGCGCCTGGATATCGGCGCGGATGTCGCGATGGCGCCATTCGTCCATGATTTCACGCGGCGCGCCGGCGGTGTCGGCCCAGTTCCACAATTCGAACGGCATGGCGATGCCAAGCCCGGCAATGCGTTTATCCTGCGCCGGGGTGAGTTCGCCGCGCATCTTCTTCATGCCGCTTGTGACGAATTCCACCGTTTCGCGCGGCGCCGGATAGCGGTAGGAATGCTGCAGCATCGAGCGCACACTGCCGAGGAAATCGATCAGCACCAATTCGGCGCTGCGGCGGCCGATCTTCAGGCCGATGAAATAGGCGCCGTCGGGATTGAGCGCCATGGGTATCGAGGGCTGGCCGATCTTGCCGCGCAACGGCGCCTGGCGGACGAGCAGGTCGTCCTCCTCCAGCTCGCGCATGATGACCGACACTGTCTGCGCCGAAAGGCCGGTCATACGTGCGATGTCGGATTTGGCCAGGCTGCCGTGCTGGCGCACCAGCGACAGCACCAGCCGCTCATTGTGGTCCCGCATGCCGCTTTGATTGGTGCCGCGGTGCAGGCGGCTTTCGGCCGCATCGGGCGAGCCGTGCCTCGTAATGCCGGTCTCCACCCTGTTCCTCCCGTCGTTTCCCCTCAATGCTTTTGGTCTAGAGTGAGTGAACAATCCTGCGTTGTCAATAATAAATAAGAGTGATTTAATTATTGACAGTGCTGCCGGACTGGTGTCTCTTGAGGTCGGCGCCGACACTGGGAGATTTCGTCGGACGCGCTGCAGATGCCGGTTGGCCGGCATCCTAAATGGTTCCATGGGAGGAAAATCGTGACCACGTCAAAACTGTTGAAATCCACCGTGTTTGCCGCGGCCGGACTGAGCCTGATGGCCTTTGCGTCGACGGCATCGGCCGCCGGGGTCGGCGCCTGCTTGATCACCAAGACCGACACCAATCCCTTCTTCGTCAAGATGAAGGAAGGTGCGGCGGCCAAGGCCAAGGAGCTTGGCGTCGATCTCAAGACTTACGCCGGCAAGATCGACGGCGACAGCGAGAGCCAGGTGGCTGCAATCGAGAGCTGTATCGCCGACGGGGCCAAGGGTATCCTCATCACCGCGTCCGACACCAAGGGTATCGTGCCGACCGTGAAGAAAGCGCGGGACGCCGGGCTGTTGGTGATCGCGCTCGACACCCCGCTTGATCCGATCGATGCGGCTGACGCGACCTTCGCGACCGACAATCTGGAAGCCGGCAAGCTGATCGGCGCATGGGCCGCCGCGACGCTTGGCGATAAGGCCAAGGATGCCAAGATCGGCTTCCTCGACCTGACGCCGTCGCAGCCCACGGTGGATGTGCTGCGCGACCAGGGTTTCATGATGGGCTACGGCATAGACGTGAAGGACCCCAACAAGATCGGCGACGAGGACGATCCGCGCATCGTTGGCCACGACGTGACGAACGGCAATGAAGAGGGTGGTCGCAAGGCGATGGAGAACCTTCTGCAGAAGGATAACACCATCAACGTCATCCACACCATCAACGAGCCCGCAGCTGTCGGCGCCTACCAGGCGCTGAAGGCCGTCGGTCTCGAAAGCCAGGTGCTGATCGTCTCGGTCGACGGTGGCTGCCCCGGCGTGAAATCGGTGACCGAAGGCGTGATCGGCGCTACCTCGCAGCAATATCCGCTGCAAATGGCGGCGCTCGGCATCGAGGCGATCGCCACTTTCGCCAAGGACGGGACGAAGCCGAAGCCGACCGAAGGCAAGAACTTCTTCGATACCGGCGTCAATCTTGTCACCGACAAGCCCGCCAACGGTGTGAAGTCCATCGACACCAAGGAAGGCCTCGCCAAGTGCTGGGGTTGAGCCTGGCCTGACCGGCAACAGATCGCGATCGGCCGGGGCTTGATCCCCGGCCGCTCCGGGTGGACGATGTGCCGATCTAAACGCAAATAGTGCCGGCGGCAGACCGGAAGGCGTGGATGGCGTCGGCGGTTGGCCGAAGCCCAGGGGAGGAAACATGGCTCAAGCACAAGAATTCGAAAAAGTTCTATCGAGCAGCGACACAAGCGTCGCCGCGTTCGACGACCATAAATCGGCCGTCAAGCGTGCCCAGCATTTCCTGCATTCCACGCCGGCAGCAGTGCCGCTTATCGTGTTGGTTCTGGCTATCATTATTTTTGGTATCACCATCGGCGGGCGTTTTTTTTCATCCTATACGCTGACGCTGATCCTTCAGCAGATCGCCATTGTCGGCATTCTGGGCGCCGCACAGACGCTGGTGATCCTGACTGCCGGCATCGACCTGTCGATTGGCGTGATCATGGTGATTTCGGCTGTGATCATGGGCAATTGCGCGGTCAGCTACGGTATGCCGGCCGTGCTCGCGGTGGCGATCGGGCTTCTCGCCGGTGGCGCGTGCGGCCTGCTCAACGGTGTGCTGGTCGCCTACATGAAGCTGCCCCCCTTCATCGTGACGCTCGGCACCTGGAACATTGTCATGGCCACCAACTTCATCTATTCGGCCAATGAGACGATCCGCGACACCGACGTCGACGTCCAGGCGCCTCTGCTGCACCTGTTTGCCCTGAGCTTTAAGGTCGGCACGGCCGTGCTGACGCTTGGCGTCATTGCCATGGTCGTTCTCGTGTTGGTCCTCTGGTACGTGCTCAACCACACCGCATGGGGCCGCCATGTCTACGCGGTCGGCGACGATCAGGAGGCTGCGAAACTGTCGGGCATCCAGACGAAGAAGGTGCTGATGACCGTCTATGCCCTTGCCGGGCTGATCGCCGCCTTCGCAGCTTGGGTCTCCATCGGCCGCAATGGCTCGATCTCTCCTTCCGCCGCTGTCACCGACTACAATCTTCAGGCCATCACCGCGACGGTGATCGGCGGTATTTCTCTGTTCGGCGGGCGCGGCTCGATCCTCGGCACGCTGTTCGGCGCCATGATCGTCGGCGTCGTCTCGATGGGCCTCAACATGCTGGGCGCCGATCCGCAGTGGAAGGTGCTGCTCACCGGCGTGCTGATCATCGGCGCCGTGGCGATCGATCAATGGATCAGAAAGGTTTCGGCATAGCCATGACCCAGGAACCCATCCTCATCGCGCGCGGTCTGGTCAAGCGCTATGGCCGCGTCACCGCCCTCGACAACGCCGATTTCGACCTCTATCCGGGCGAAATCCTTGCCGTCATTGGCGACAACGGCGCCGGCAAGTCGTCGCTTATCAAGGCGATTTCCGGCGCGGTCGTGCCCGACGAAGGTGAGATACGACTTGAAGGCAAGCCCGTTGCGTTCAAGTCGCCGATGGAGGCACGGGAGGCCGGCATCGAAACAGTCTATCAGAACCTGGCTCTGTCGCCGGCGCTGTCCATCGCCGACAACATGTTCCTCGGCCGGGAGATCCGCAAGCCGGGGTTCCTCGGCGAATGGCTGCGCATGCTCGACCGCCCGGCGATGGAAAAGCGCGCCCGCGACAAGCTCACGGAGCTTGGCCTGATGACCATCCAGAACATCAGCCAGGCCGTGGAAACGCTTTCCGGCGGCCAGCGTCAGGGCGTGGCGGTGGCGCGCGCCGCCGCCTTTGGCAGCCGGGTGGTGATCATGGATGAGCCGACGGCGGCGCTTGGCGTCAAAGAGAGCCGCCGCGTCCTCGAACTGATCCTCGACGTGAAGAAGCGAGGCCTGCCGATCGTGCTGATTTCACACAACATGCCGCATGTCTTCGAGGTGGCGGACCGCATCCACATTCACCGGCTCGGCCGTCGCCTGTGCGTCATCGATCCGAAGCAGTATACGATGTCCGACGCGGTCGCCTTCATGACGGGCGCCAAGGTGCCGCCGGAAGCGGCGCTGGCGGCTTGAGCAAGAACTTGAGGCCCATCGCCAAGGGTCCCAAACGCGCTGTTTCCAAATGCCAAATTGCCGCAGGGCAACCCGGCTTGCGATCACCTGAATCGATTGAACATCCGGTGGGATGCACTAGCATTGGCAGAGATGGTGAAAGCCGCATGATCCTGGCAACGTCACGAGAGGCAGCATGACGCGCGCGATGACAACCGAAGCTCCTCTGCCCACGCTCAAAAACCCGGATCCCAAGACGCTCGCCGAGGAAGTCTTGCAAGCCCTCAAATACAGGCTCGGCAAGGGCACCAACGTTGCAACCCAGTACGATTGGCTCACCGCCTCGATCAAGGTTGTACGCGACCGCATAGTCGATCACTGGATGCAGGCGACCCAAGAGGCCTACGCCCAGCAGGAAAAGCGCGTCTATTACCTGTCGCTGGAATTCCTCATCGGCCGCCTGATGCGCGATGCCTTCTCCAATCTCGGCCTGATGGACAATATGCGCGAGGCGCTGTCGTCGCTTGGCGTCGACCTCGACATCATTGCAGCGCTCGAACCGGACGCTGCCCTTGGCAATGGCGGTCTTGGCCGGCTCGCCGCCTGCTTCATGGAAAGCATGGCGACCGTCAATATCCCCACGCATGGCTACGGCATCCGCTACGCCAACGGCATGTTTCGGCAGGAGATCCATGACGGCTGGCAGGTGGAGCTGCCCGAGACGTGGCTCGATCACGGCAATCCCTGGGAGTTCGAGCGCCGCGAACGCTCCTTCGAGGTCGGTTTCGGCGGCTCGGTGGAATCGATCACCTCGAAGGACGGCAGGCTCGAGCGGCACGTCTGGAAGCCGACCGAACATGTTCTGGCCGTTGCCTACGATACGCCGGTGGTTGGCTGGCGGGCCAACCGCGTCAACACGCTGCGTCTGTGGTCCGGCATGCCGGTCGACCCGATCCTGCTCGACAAGTTCAATGCCGGCGATCACATCGGTGCGCTCGCCGAAAGCAACAAGGCCGATGCGTTGTCGCGCGTCCTTTACCCGGCCGATTCCCACAAGGCCGGCCAGGAGTTGCGGCTCAGGCAGGAGTATTTCTTCTCCACCGCCTCGCTGCAGGACATCGTCCAGCGTCATCTCAGCCAGTATGGCGACCTGCAATCGCTGCCCGACAAGGCGGCGATCCATCTTAACGACACCCATCCGGCCATCGCCGTCCCCGAGTTGATGCGCCTGTTGATGGATGTCCATGGCATGGATTTCGACCAGGCCTGGAGCATCACCAAGCGCACTTTCGGCTACACCAACCACACGCTCCTTCCCGAAGCGCTGGAAAGCTGGCCCGTGCCGCTGTTCGAGCGGCTGTTGCCGCGCCACATGCAGATCGTCTACGCCATCAACGCCGAGGTGCTGCTCGAGGCGCGCGCCTCCGACCAGTTCTCGGACGAGCAGATCAGCCGCATCTCGCTGATCCAGGAAAATGGCGATCGGCGCGTGCGTATGGGCAATCTGGCCTTTGTCGGCTCGCACTCGATCAACGGCGTGTCGGCACTGCATACGGAATTGATGAAGGAGACGGTGTTTGCCGACCTCCACAGGCTCTACCCGGATCGCATCAACAACAAGACCAACGGGATCACACCACGGCGCTGGCTGATACAGTGCAATCCCGGCCTCACTGCACTCACCCGAGAGGCGATTGGCGACGGCTTCCTCGACGACATCGACGAGATAAAGCGGCTTGATCCTTTCGCTGAGGACGCAGCCTTCCGCGACAAGTTCGCCGCCGTCAAACGGGCGAACAAGATGAGGCTTGCCAAGCTCGTTGCCGACCGGCTCGGCATCAAGGTCGACCCATCGGCGCTGTTCGACATCCAGGTCAAGCGCATCCACGAATACAAGCGCCAGCTCTTGAACATTCTCGAGGCGGTCGCGCTTTACGACCAGATCCGCTCGCATCCGGAGCGCGACTGGATGCCTCGCGTCAAATTCTTCGGCGGCAAGGCGGCGCCCAGCTATCACAACGCCAAGCTGATCATCAAACTTGCCAATGACGTCGCCCGGGTCATCAACCGCGACCCGGCGGTGCGCGGCTTGCTGAAAATGGTATTCGTGCCGAACTACAATGTCAGCCTAGCCGAGATCATGATGCCGGCCGCCGATCTTTCGGAGCAGATATCGACCGCCGGCATGGAAGCGTCCGGCACCGGCAACATGAAGTTCGCGCTGAACGGCGCGCTGACCATCGGCACGCTCGACGGCGCCAATGTCGAGATCAAGGAATGCGTGGGCGATGACAATATCTTCATCTTCGGCCTGACCACCGATGAGGTCGCCGAGCGACGCAACAATGGTTACGATCCGCGCGCTGTGATCGAGGGATCGCCTGAATTGGCGCAGGCGCTGGCCGCGGTTTCGTCCGGGGTTTTTTCACCTGATGATCCGGACCGTTATCGCGACCTGATCAACGGTCTTTACCAGAGCGACTGGTTCATGGTCGCCGCGGATTTCGATGCCTACGCCGCCACCCAGCGCGACGTCGATGCCGTCTGGCGCAACAGCCCGGACTGGTACGCCAGAGCCATCCGCAATGTCGCGCGCGTCGGCTGGTTCTCGTCCGATCGAACGATCCGCCAATATGCGAAAGACATATGGCACGTGCCCGCCTGATATGATTGCATGAGACTACGAACAATGTGGTCCTAGTGGAGTGGATTTGACCCTCGCATCCCTTGGAGGGTAAGGCGGCATGCGAATGTCGAATTCAAAACTCCACTAGAAACATACACTTGGTGCCCGGGGAGGGTCACTGCCTGATGAGCAAGCCGCGCGCGACCGTTGCGACAAACGGGCCGGACGGACTGGCGCCAGCCGGCGATGTCGCGGCGATTGTCGCCGGCACGCACGGCGATCCGTTTGCCGTGCTTGGCGTGCATGAGGCGGGAAAGGGCTTTGTCGCCCGCTGCTTCGTCCCTCATGCCGAGTTCGTCACCGCCTATACGCTGACCGGCAAGAAGGCCGGCGAGCTGTCGAGACGCGACGACCGCGGTTTCTTCGAAGGCAAACTGTCGCTGCGCAAACGCCAGCCGCTGCGCTATCACGCCAGGAATTCCGGCGGTGACTGGTGGCTGACCGATCCATATTCCTTCGGTCCCGTGCTCGGCCCGCTGGACGATTATTACATCGCCGAAGGGTCGCATCTCAGGCTGTTCGACAAGCTCGGCGCCCATCTCATCGACCATGAAGGTGCATCGGGTGTGCATTTTGCGGTGTGGGCGCCCAATGCAAGGCGCGTCTCGGTGGTCGGCGACTTCAACGAGTGGGATGGCCGCAGGCATACCATGCGCGTCCGCCGCGATACCGGCATCTGGGAGCTGTTCATTCCCGACATCGGCGCTGGCCGCCCGTATAAGTATGAAATCATCGGGCCGGATGGCGTGAGATTGCCGCTCAAAGCCGATCCGTTCGCCTTCAAGTCCGAACTGCGCCCGGCCACCGCCTCGGTGACGGCGCTGCCGCCGGCGCACGAATGGGGCGACGAGGCGCACCGGAACTACTGGCGCAATGCCGACCACAGGCGCGAAGCCGTATCGATCTACGAGGTCCATGCCGGGTCATGGCGGCTTCACGACGACGGCAGCTTCCTGTCGTGGGACGAGCTCGCCGACAGGCTGATCCCTTACGTGGTCGAGACCGGCTTTACCCACATCGAATTCATGCCGATCGCCGAACACCCTTATGACCCGTCCTGGGGCTACCAGACGACGGGTCTTTATGCGCCGACTGCCCGCTTTGGCGATCCGGACGGTTTTGCCCGCTTCGTCGACGGCGCCCACCGCGCAGGCATCGGCGTCATCCTCGACTGGGTGCCGGCGCATTTCCCGGTTGACGAACACGGTCTGGCAAAGTTCGACGGTACCGCGCTCTACGAACATGCCGATCCGCGCAAGGGCTTCCATCCCGACTGGAGCACCGCGATCTACAATTTTGGGCGCCGCGAAGTGATTTCGTTCCTGGTCAACAATGCGCTGTTCTGGGCCGAGAAATATCACGTCGACGGACTGCGCGTCGATGCGGTCGCCTCGATGCTTTATCTCGATTATTCGCGCAAGGCCGGTGAATGGATTCCCAACGAGAAGGGCGGGCGGGAGAACCTCGAAGCGGTCAGCTTCCTGCAGCGTATGAACAAGGAGGTCTACGGCCACCATCCAGGTGTGATGACCATCGCCGAGGAATCGACCTCGTGGCCGAAAGTCTCGCAGCCGGTGCATGAAGGCGGACTGGGCTTCGGTTTCAAATGGAACATGGGCTTCATGCATGACACTTTGGAGTATTTCTCCAAGGAGCCGATCTTCCGCAAGCATCACCACAACGACATCACCTTCGGCCTGGTCTACGCTTTCAGCGAGAATTTCGTGCTGCCGCTGTCCCATGATGAGGTGGTGCACGGCAAAGGCACGCTGCTCAACAAGATGGCCGGCGACGACTGGCAGAAATTCGCGACGCTGCGCGCCTATTACGCCTTCATGTGGGGTTATCCCGGCAAGAAGCTGTTGTTCATGGGCCAAGAGTTCGCACAGCGCCGCGAGTGGAGCGAGGCGCGCGCGCTCGACTGGAACCTGCTCGATTTCCGGCTCCACCGTGGCGTCTGGCAGACGGTGCGCGATCTCAACTATCTCTACCGCTCGCGCCCCGCGCTGCATGCCCGCGACTGCGAGCCGGAGGGCTTTTCCTGGCTGATCGTCGACGACAGCGCGAACTCGGTATTTGCCTGGCTGCGCAGCGCGCCGGGCGGCAACCCGGTCGCCGTCATTTCCAACTTCACGCCGGTGCCGCGCGACAATTACCGCGTGCCGTTGCCGCAGGCCGGAAAATGGCGCGAGATCATCAACACCGATGCCACGGATTATGGCGGTTCCGGCAAGGGCAATAGCGGCGGCGTCGAGGCTCAGGCGGAAGGAGGAGGCATTTCGGCGACGATGCTTTTGCCGCCGCTGTCGACGATCATGCTCGAATTCGTCCCGGACTGAGCTATGTCTGGAGCATCTAACCTGGGAGGATAGGAATGGCTGAAACAAAACGAACACAGCCGCTGGCACGCGACGCCATGGCTTATGTGCTGGCCGGCGGCCGTGGCAGCCGGCTCAAGGAACTGACCGACCGCCGCGCCAAACCGGCGGTCTATTTTGGCGGCAAGACCCGCATCATCGATTTCGCGCTCTCCAATGCGCTCAATTCCGGTATCCGCCGCCTCGGCGTCGCCACCCAGTACAAGGCGCATTCGCTGATCCGCCATCTGCAGCGCGGCTGGAACTTCCTGCGGCCCGAGCGCAACGAGAGTTTCGACATTCTGCCGGCCAGCCAGCGTGTGTCGGAAACGCAATGGTATGAGGGCACCGCCGACGCCGTGTACCAGAACATCGACATCATCGAGGCCTACGGGCCGGAATACATGGTCATCCTGGCCGGCGACCACATCTACAAGATGGACTACGAAATGATGCTGCGCCAGCATGTCGAGGCCGGCGCCGATGTCACCGTCGGCTGCCTCGAAGTGCCGCGCATGGAAGCCACCGGCTTCGGCGTCATGCATGTCGATCCCAAGGACACCATCATCTCCTTCATCGAAAAGCCCGCCGATCCGCCGGGCATTCCCGACAAACCGGATTTCGCGCTGGCCTCGATGGGCATCTATGTGTTCAAGACCAAATTCCTGATGGAGCAATTGCGTCGCGATGCGGCGGAGCCCGGCTCGAGCCGCGACTTCGGCAAGGACATCATCCCCTACATCGTCGAGCACGGAAAGGCGATCGCCCATCGTTTTGCCAAATCCTGCGTGCGCTCGACCGCCGAGAACGAGGCCTATTGGCGCGACGTCGGCACGGTCGACGCCTATTGGGAGGCCAATATCGACCTGACCGACATCACGCCGGAACTCGACCTTTACGACCGCGATTGGCCGATCTGGACCTATGCCGAGTTGAAGCCGCCGGCAAAATTCGTGCATGACGAGGATGGCCGCCGCGGGTCGGCCGTGTCGTCTCTCGTGTCGGGCGATTGCATCGTTTCGGGCGCTTCGCTGAAGCGAAGCCTGATCTTCACCGGCGCGCGCATCAATTCCTATTCGACGCTGGAGGAGGTCGTCATGCTGCCGGACGTCCATGTCGGCCGCAACGCCAGGCTGAAGCGCGTGGTCATCGATCACGGCGTCAGGATCCCGGAGGGTCTGGTGGTCGGCGAGGATCCCGTCCTCGACGCCAAGCGTTTCCGCGTTTCGGAAAAAGGCATCTGCCTCGTCACGCAGGACATGATCAACAGGCTGGGATCGTAGTGCATGCAGGTTCTGTCGGTGGCGCCCGAGATCTTTCCGCTGGTCAAGACGGGCGGGCTCGCCGACGTGACCGGCGCCTTGCCCGTGGCATTGGCCGGCAAGGGCGTCACCATGCGCACGCTCGTCCCCGGCTATCCTCAGGTGATGGGCGCCTTCAGGAAAAAGAAGCCGGTTCAGCAATATCCATTGCTGCAGGGCGGCAAGGCTTCGGTGTATGCCGCCCAGATCGCCGGGCTCGACCTGTTCGTGCTTGACGCGCCGCATCTTTTCGACCGTCCCGGCGGCCCATACGGCAACGCGACAGGCGCCGACTGGCCGGACAATTGGCGGCGGTTCGCGGCCTTGAGCCAGGTAGGCGGTGATATTGCCGGCGGCGCGATCTCGGGCTACCTGCCCGATATCGTCCATGCCCATGACTGGCAGTCGGCAATGACGCTTGCCTACATGCGCTACGGCAAGGCGGTCGGCACGCCGTCGATGATCACCGTGCACAACCTAGCCTTCCAAGGCCAGTTCGGCGCCGGCATCTTTGGCGAGCTTGGCCTGCCGGCGGCGGCGATGGCGCTCGACGGCGTCGAATATTACGGCGGCGTCGGCTTCCTCAAGGCCGGCCTGCAGGCGGCGTGGGCGATCACCACGGTCAGCCCGACCTATGCGCAGGAAATCCGCTTGCCCGAATTCGGCATGGGCCTCGACGGCCTGATCAACATGCGCTCCGTCGATCTCCATGGCATCGTCAACGGCATCGATACCGAGATCTGGAACCCGGAAACCGACAAGCATCTGGTCTCCAACTACACCGCAAAGACGCTCAAGGCGCGAATGCCCAACAAGGCCGCGGTCGAGGACCGTTTCAGCCTCGATCGCGATGACAGTCCGATCGTCTGCGTCGTCAGCCGGCTGACCTGGCAAAAGGGCATGGACATACTGGCTGCGGCCATCGACGGCATCGTCGCGGCAGGTGCACGGCTGGCGATCCTCGGCTCCGGCGACGCTGGGCTGGAAGGCGCGTTGCTTGCCGCCGCAGCCCGCCATCGCGGCCGCATCGGCGTCGTCGTCGGCTATGACGAGGGACTCTCCCACACCATGCAGGGCGGCTGCGACGCAATCATTATCCCATCGCGCTTCGAACCTTGCGGGCTGACACAGCTTTACGGCCTGCGCTATGGCTGCGTGCCGGTCGTCGCGCGCACCGGCGGCCTTGCCGACACGATCATCGATGCCAACGAAGCCGCCATCTCTGCCGGCGTGGCGACCGGTTTCCAGTTTGCGCCCGCCAATGCCGGCGCCTTGCTGCACGCCGTCCGCCGCCTTGTCGAGGCGCATGCCAATCCCGCAGTGTGGACGTCGATGCAGCGGCAAGGCATGAAGGCCGACGTTTCGTGGGACAAAAGCGCCGAAAAATATGTCCAACTCTATCGCTTGCTGCTTTCGAAAAGGGCTGCCTGACTGATGATCCGCACCGTCGCCACCAAACCCTATCCCGACCAGAAGCCCGGCACCTCCGGGCTGCGTAAAAAGGTCCCGGTGTTCCAGCAGGAGCACTATGCCGAGAACTTCATCCAGTCGATCTTCGACGCGCTGGACGGGTTCGAGGGCAAAACCCTGGTGATCGGCGGCGACGGCCGCTTCTATAACCGCGAGGTCATCCAGAAGGCCATCGCCATGGCCGCGGCAAACGGCTTCGGCAAGGTGATGGTCGGGCAGGGCGGCATCTTGTCGACGCCGGCCGCTTCGCATGTCATCCGCAAATACAAGACCTTTGGCGGCATCATCCTGTCGGCCAGCCACAATCCGGGTGGCCCGCATGAGGATTTCGGCATCAAGTACAATGCCGGCAATGGCGGCCCGGCGCCGGAAAAGCTGACCGACGCGATCTTCGAAAAAACCAAGGCGATTTCAAGCTTCAAGATCGCCGATATCGGGCAGGTCGACATCGACACGATCGGCACGGTCAAGACGGGGGACATGACCGTCGAAATCATCGATCCTGTCGCCGACTATGCCGAACTGATGGAAAGCCTGTTCGATTTCGACGCATTGCGGGCGCTGTTCAGGTCGGGCTTCCGCATGCGCTTCGACGCCATGCATGCGGTGACCGGCCCCTACGCCAAGGAGATCCTCGAAAACCGGCTCGGCGCGCCCAACGGCACCGCCCGCAATTTCATTCCGCTGCCGGATTTCGGCGGCCATCATCCCGATCCCAATCTGGTGCACGCAAAACACCTATACGACGAGATGATGGGGCCGGATGCGCCAGACTTTGGCGCCGCCTCGGATGGCGACGGCGACCGCAACCTGATTATCGGCAAGGGAATTTTCATCACCCCGTCGGATTCGGTGGCGATGCTCGCCGCCAACGCCCATCTGGCGCCGGGCTACAAGGCGGGGCTGAAAGGCATCGCCCGCTCGATGCCGACCAGCGGTGCTGCCGACCGGGTCGCCGAAAAGCTCGGCATCGGCATCTACGAGACGCCGACCGGCTGGAAATTTTTCGGCAATCTGCTCGATGCCGGCATGGCAACGATCTGTGGCGAGGAGAGTGCGGGGACCGGCTCCAACCATGTCCGCGAAAAGGACGGCCTGTGGGCTGTGCTTTTATGGCTCAACATCCTTGCCGTTCGCGGCGAAAGCGCCAAGCAGATTGTCACCCAGCATTGGACGGCCTATGGCCGTAACTATTATTCGCGCCACGACTACGAGGAGGTCGAGACCGATCGTGCCAACGCGCTTGTCGGCGAGTTGCGCGCCAAGCTCGGCTCGCTGCCTGGCACCCGCGTGCGCGGCATGACGATCGCCAGCGCTGATGATTTCGCCTATCACGATCCGGTCGACGGCTCGGTCAGCAAGAACCAGGGCATCAGGGTGTTGTTCGAAGGCGGCTCACGCGTCGTCTTCCGCCTGTCCGGCACCGGCACCTCGGGCGCGACGCTGCGGCTTTATGTCGAGCGCTACGAGCCGGACAAGAACCGCCACGATCTCGACACCCAGGAGGCGCTTGCCGATCTGATCGCGGCGGCCGACGACATTGCCGGGATTCGCAGCCATACCGGCCGCGCCAAGCCGAGCGTCATCACCTGATGTCGTCGGGACTATCCGCCGGCTATCGTCCGCGATTTGGCGGGCTTGCCGGGGAGGGCGGTATCCGCTTCGCCGCATGGTCCTCGTCGGCTCGGCGCATCTGGGTTTCGATTTTCGACGAACACGGCAACCGCGAAGTCGACCGGCTGGAACTCCAGTCGGAAGACGAGGGCGTCCATGCACTTTTTGTTGCCGGTCTCGCCGCCGGGACCCGATACGGGTTCCGCGCCGATGGCGACTATGCGCCGGAACACGGTCTCTGGTTCGATCCCGACAAGCTGCTGGCCGATCCCTATGCCGTCGAGATCGACAGGCCCTATGCCTATGACGGCCGGCTCGCCGCGCGCCGGGGCGAGGGGGCCGACACGGCGCCGCTGATGCCGAAAGCCATCGCCGGCGCCTTGCCGGAACCCTTGCCCGCCTTGCCGCCGCTGTTTCGGCCCGGCGGCCTTATCTACGAAGTGCCGGTACGCGCCTTCACAAAGCTGCATCCCGACATTCCCGAGAAGCAACGCGGCACCATTGCAGCGCTCGCTCACCCCCTCGTTGTCGAGCATCTGCAAAAACTCGGCGTGGCAGCCATTGAGTTGATGCCGGTGACTGCATCGATCGACGAACGGCATTTACCGCCGCTCGGTCTGCGCAACGCCTGGGGTTATAATCCCGTGACCTTCATGGCGCTCGATCCGCGACTGGCGCCCGGCGGTCTGGCCGAGTTGCGCGGAACGGTCGCCGCGCTGCGCGAGGCCGGCATCGGCACCATTCTCGACCTGGTGTTCAACCACACCGGCGAAAGCGACCGGCTCGGCCCGACATTGTCGCTGCGCGGGCTCGACAGTCGCGCCTACTACCGGCACGAGGCCGACGGCGCTCTGGTCAATGACACCGGAACCGGCAATACGCTCGCCTGCGAGCATCCGGTCGTCCGGGAAATGGTCCTCCACACGCTTCGCCACTTTGTCCAGCGCGCCGGTGTCGACGGATTCCGCTTCGACCTGGCGCCGATCCTCGGCCGCGTCGACGGCGTCTTCGACTCCGATGCGCCGCTGCTGAACGCCATTCGCAACGACCCTGTTCTTGGCGACCGGGTGCTGATCGCCGAGCCTTGGGATATCGGACCGGATGGCTATCAGCTCGGCAATTTTCCGCCGCCCTTCCTCGAATGGAACGACAAATACCGCGACGATATCCGCCGCTTCTGGCGCGGCGACGGCGGCATGATCGGTGCCCTGGCGACGCGGCTTGCCGGTTCGTCCGACGTCTTTGCCAAAGCAGGCCAGACAACGAGCCGCAGCGTCAATTTCATCGCTGCGCATGACGGCATGACGCTGGCCGATCTCGTCGCCTATGGGCACAAGCACAACGAGGCCAATGGCGAACAGAACCGCGATGGTCACGACGACAACCTGTCCTGGAACGATGGCGTCGAGGGCGAGACCAGCGACCAGTCAATCGTTACGGCCCGTTTCGATGACCAGCGCGCGCTGCTGGCGACGCTCTTTGCCTCGCGCGGCACGATCATGCTGACGGCCGGCGACGAGTTCGGCCGCACGCAGCGCGGCAACAACAACGCCTACGCGCAGGACAATGACATCACCTGGCTCGACTGGGCCGGGCGCGACCTGGCGCTCGAACACCATACGGCTCTGCTCGCCAGGATGCGTCGTGTCGTGCCGGCGCTCTTGGACACAATGTTCCTGACCGGAGAACCGCCTGCGGGCTCGGAAATCCCAGACGTAGCCTGGCTGACGGAAACCGGCGTGCCGCTCGACGAGGCCGCTTGGCACGATGCCAGGCGGCACCGGCTGGTCACGGTTCTCGGTAGCGGTGAGAACAGTCGCCTTGCCGTGATCATCAACGGCGACCGCCGGGCCTGCATGTTCACGCTGCCGGAACGGGCGGGTTTTCATTGGCGCCCAGCTATCGAACCGGATAGTAGCGATATCTCGCGGCCGGTGCCTGGGCGAACAGTCCTGTTCATGATCGAAAGCAGGACAGCGCGTGCGGGCGCAGGGGAGAGCCATGATGGCTGACAATGCCGAATGGTGGCGCGGCTGCGTCATCTACCAGATCTACCCGCGCTCCTTCCAGGACACGACAGGCGACGGCAGCGGCGATCTCAGCGGCATCACCTCGAGGCTGGCCCATGTCGCATCGCTCGGTGCCGACGCCGTTTGGCTGTCGCCTTTTTTCAAGTCGCCAATGGCCGATATGGGTTACGACGTTTCGGATTACTGCGCCGTCGATCCGATGTTCGGCACATTAGAGGATTTCGACGCACTGATTGCGGAGGCGCACCGGCTCGGCCTGAAGGTGATCATCGATCAGGTCTTGTCGCATTCGTCGGATCGGCACGAATGGTTCGTCGAAAGCCGCACGAGCCACGACAACCCCAAGGCCGACTGGTACGTCTGGGCCGATGCGAAGCCCGACGGCACCGCCCCCAACAACTGGCTGTCGCTTTTCGGCGGCCCGGCCTGGGAATGGGACGCAACGCGTAGGCAATATTACCTGCACAATTTCCTCGCCTTGCAGCCGGACCTGAATTTCCACAACCCACAGGTGCAGGACGCCTTGCTGGAAACGGTGCGGTTCTGGCTCGAGCGCGGCGTCGACGGTTTCCGGCTGGATACGGTCAACTATTACGTCCACGACCGCTGGCTGCGCAGCAACCCGCCTTTGGCGGAAAGCGTCGCCGGCACCAATACGGCAACCAGCCCCTATCTCTATCAGGAGCATCTGTTCGACAAGAGCCAGCCGGAAAACCTTGCTTTCCTCAGGCGCTTCCGGGCCTTGCTTGACGAATATGAAGGCCGCGCCGCTGTCGGCGAGATTGGCGACGAAACGCGTTCCTTGCAGACACTCGCCGCCTATACCGGCGGTGGCGACAAGCTCCAAATGTCCTACACGTTCGACCTGCTCGGCCCGCAATTCTCGGCGTCGCATGTGCGTGGCTGTGTCGAGGCCTTCGAGAGTAAGGTATTCGACGGCTGGGTTTGCTGGGCGTTCTCCAACCACGATGTCGTGCGCCATGTCAGTCGATGGAAAAGGCCGGGCGGCGATCCGGACAGGGTGGCGAAATTCTCGATCGTGCTGCTTTCCTGCCTGCGCGGATCGATCTGCCTCTACCAGGGCGAAGAACTCGGGCTGGAGGAGGCCGAACTGGCGTTCGAGGACTTGCGCGATCCTTTCGGCATCCGCTTCTGGCCGGGGATCAAGGGGCGGGATGGGTGCCGAACGCCGATGGTCTGGGAGACTGGCGCCGACAATGCCGGCTTTTCGACGGGCAAGCCGTGGCTTCCGGTCCCGGCAAGCCATCGCGACCGGGCGGTCGACGTCCAGGACGGCGAGCAAACCTCCGTCCTGGCGAGCTACCGGGCGATGCTGGCCTTGCGCAAGCAGCATCCGGCGCTGGTTCGAGGCTCGATCCGGTTCCTCGATGCCGAAGGCGACGTCCTTGCCTTCATTCGCGAAGGCGGTGACGAAAAGCTGCTCAGTGTCTTCAATTTCGCCGACGAGCCGGCCGGCTGGCAATTGCCACCGGATCTGGAAGCGATAGAGCCGAGAGATCTTGGCGGTGCTGCCGGCGTCTTGCAGGAAAGAACTCTGTCGCTGCCGCCGCTGGGCTGCTTCCTCGGCCGGATTGGCTGAGCTCTATTCATCATCTCATTGAACAAGCACGGAGCGCCCGCAAGTCGCGCCGACAACCCGCACATCGGCCTCGCCGACATGCACGCCGACAGCTGCAAGCACGTTATAGACCAGTTCGTCGACCGGCGCCGTCACGCCGTTCAGAACCGTTACCACCGCCGGCTTAACCGTTCCGAGCAGGGCCGTCACGTCCAGCCCGAGGCCCAGTGCATTGACCGAGAGCGAGAGGCCGCTGACCAGCGATGTCGTGAGTGATTGCGTCAGGTTTTTTGTGGCAACAGTTTTTATCGTCTTGTTGGCGATATCGGTGCTGTCGAACGTCAATGTGGTCGGATCGTTGTTGGTGATGGCAAGTGATGAAGAACCCTTCACATCGAGCAGATTGAGGGTAAGCAGCAGAAGCTTCACGCTCACCTGGGCAATCGTGGCATCGGAGAACGATTGCGGATTGCTGAAATCGGCGAAGGCCGATGGGTTGTTGTCGGCGTCGCTGGTGGCAAGGTGCAGCGAGGCCACGCCAGGCTGCGCGGCGATCGAAACCTTGATGCTATCCGGCCGGCCCGTCGGGCAGCTGATGTCGGTTAGCTTGGCTTCCGCATAGGCGACTTCGACATGCAGAGGCAGGTTGACGGACAGCAGGCTGATGCCGCCGCCGAGATTGGAATTGCCGATGCCCACTGTGGTGACCAGCTTGATGCGCGTCTGCGCGGTGCGCACCACGGTGCCTTTTTCCCCGACGGCCAGCCAGGGTGAGTATTGCATCGGTTCACCGATGGCGATGGCGAGCGTGGTGGAGGTAAGTCCCGGAATAGTGGCGCCGAGATCGACCTGGACCTGGTTTGAGCCATTGGCCAGCGAGGCGGCGGCACCCAGCATGCCCATCGCGCTTGCGTCGACGGAAAAGCCGGGAGACTTTTGTCCGAGGCCGAGCCTGCCGATCGAGCCAAGATCGATAAGATGACTGAGGGGTATCTTGACCGTGTTGGTGGCCCTCGACGCGATCGTCTGCAGCACAAGTTTGCTGGCGCTACCCGATCCGGACGCATTGGCCATGGCGGTCGCGATCTGGCCTACCGTCGCTTTTGACGCCAGAACGTCGGAATAGCTGACACCTGTCAGTTGCAACTGTACGGCAAGGGCATCGACGAACGAAAGCACGTTGACATCGGCCGAGATCAGCGCGTTGTAGTCCATGACGCTGAGCGAAATGTTGGCGCCCAGCAACTTGCTGAGAAGCGCGTTGAGGATGCCGCCATTGACGCTGAGGAGCCTGGACCCGACCGAGAACATCGCTTGCGGGGTCACGCTGGCAATGGCTTCGGTGCCGACAACCGGAGTAGGGATGAGCGAACTGGCGAAATACCGGGCGGGGATTTTTCGCAGAGTGACGCGAACGGCGTTGTAAGGCGTTTTGCCGGCTTCGAAGCGCTTGTCGACACCAACGGAGGACGCCGCTGAGTATCGGCCGCCGGTGACCGACACGACGGTTTTGCCAACCGTGGGAACGATTGTCTGACCTGCCTTTTGAACAATGATGCCGGGCATTCGGTTGTCACTGAGCGTGGTTACCGCCGCGGCTTCCATATTGTTGATGTTCGACGCCGCGGTGATCGCCGCCAGATCGGTCATCGCCTGGGCTTCCCTGCGCTCCGTGTAGATCGAACCTTCGTCGACAGCGAAGGCAGCCAGCCCCAGCGCGAATGGCGCTGTCAGCGCCGTCATGACGGCAAAGTTCGCCTTCTTGTCGCCAACCATCGAGCGAGCGATCCGCCCGATGCTCCTCAGCAAGAACTGCGACATTTCAAATGCCTCCAATCCTGATGGTAGATCTGCGCGACATCGTGGTTTGCGGCATCGCAAGGCTTGGTAATAGGTTCCAGATCGGCAGGTTGCTGGCATCGTACTGGATCGACACGACGAACTGATTTCCGTCGGCCGTGCTGTCCGTCGCCTGATAGGTCAGCTTGCCGGAATCGACAAACGGGTATCCACTGGCATTGTTTTTGACGAAACTCGCCACCAGCGCCTGGCGCTCGGTTTGATTCAATCCGGCAATTGCGGTGCGGGCGGCATCGGCGGCGATTTGCTGCAAGGAGTTGCTTGCACCAAAATAGATACCATATGCAACCATTCCGAGCAAAAGAAGGATAAAGATTGGGGAAAGCAGGGCGAACTCGACCGCGGAAGTTCCGGACTCTTCTCCAATTTTGCGTAGATTCGTCCGTATGTGGCGCAATATTTTACGCTTCAATGCGACAGTATTACTGTCTATCTTGTTCATTGCCCTTGCCCGTTGGAACCCAAGGTCGATGTGCCGATTCCATCGAAATTTGTAACCCTTGGTTGCCTAAGAACCAATTAATACATTCCGGTAAACTGAAAAGATCGGCCAGATTATTTCCCAGATCGGCGTTCTGGCCAGGAAACCCAGTCAAACTCATGGTTTCGACCATTGATTGGCCGCCCGCAAAACGACTGCCCCGGCCCCCTTACTTTGGGTGACCCCGAGAGTCTGTTGAAATAAAAAATCTCCACGTTACTGTTTGGCCACCAGCTGCCGGAAAGGGAACCGGCTGCGCGCTCGAAAGGAACCAGCCAATCGGTTTCGGGGCGTCAACACTTAGAGACGTGGCCGAAGGGCGACGTCGTTAGGGAGAACTCCATGCTGAAACATGTGCTGAAGGCGACGGTACTCGCCACGACCATGGTCTTGGCTGCCGGTACGTTCTACACGCCGGCTTTCGCCGAGACCGTCTACAACCGCGGAGCCGCCGCCGAAGCGGAGACGCTCGATCCGCACAAGACCTCGACGGTCTACGAAGCCGATATCATACGCGACCTGTTCCAGGGCCTCGTGATGCATGACCAGAAGACGAATCTCATTCCGGGCGCCGCTGAAAGCTGGACGGTGTCCGACGACGGCACTGTCTACACCTTCAAGCTGCGCAAGGACGGCCTCTGGTCGGATGGCAGCCCGGTGACGGCGGACGACTTCGTTTATTCGTTCCGTCGGCTGGAAGATCCGGCCACCGCTGCGGAATACGCTTCCATGCTCTATCCAGTGAAGGGTGCCGAGGAAGTCAACACCAAGAAGGGCAAGCCGGAGGATATGGGCGTCAAGGCGATTGACGCAAATACCCTCGAAGTCACGCTCAAGGCGCCAACGCCTTACTTCCTGGAGATGCTGACCCATCAGGCGACCTATCCAGTTAACAAGGCGTCTATCGAAAAGCTTGGCGCCGACTGGATCAAGGCAGGCAAGCTGGTCTCGAACGGGGCCTTTACAGCGGCAGAGTGGATTCCCAACGACCATCTGAAGCTGGTCAAGAATCCGAAATTCTGGGATGCCGCGAGCGTCAAGTTCGACGTGGTCAACTACATCCCGACCGAGGATCGCTCGTCCGCGATGAAGCGCTTCGAGGCCGGCGAATTCGACAGTTACGGTGACCTGCCGACCGAACAGCTCGCCGATCTCAAGACCAAATTCGGCGACCAGGTCCGTGTCGGGCCATATCTCGGCATCTACTATTACGCGATCAAGACCGACAAGGCGCCTTGGGACAACGTCGAACTGCGCAACGCTATCTCGATGGCGATCGATCGCGACTTCCTCGCTGAAAAAGTCTGGCAGAATTCGATGCTGCCCGGCTATTCGATGGTCCCTCCGGGTATCCAGGGCTACACGCCGGCACTGGCCAAATACGCCGACATGCCGCAGATCGACCGCGAGGACGCTGCCAAGAAGATCCTCGAGAAACTCGGCTATACACCCGAGCATCCGTTGAAGATGCAGATCCGCTACAACACCTCGGAAAACCACAAGAACACCGCTGTCGCCATCCAGGAACAGTTGAAGCCGCTTGGCGTCGAGGTCACGCTGCTCAACACCGACACCAAGACCCACTACTCCTTCCTCGAGCAGAAGGGCGACTACGATGTGGCGCGTGCCGCCTGGATCGCCGATTACAAGGACCCGGAAACCTTCCTCGGCATATCTCGCAAGGCCAGCGGCAACAATTATTCGAGCTATAACAGCCCGAAATTCGAGGCGGCCATGGACAAGGCTGCCGCCGCCGGCGGCAAGCCCGACCAGCGCATGAAGGAACTCGCCGAGGCCGAGCGCGTCCTCGTCGACGACGTCGGCGAGATCCCGCTTCTCTACTACAGCTACCACGACATCGTTTCCTCGAAGCTGCACGGCTTCGACGACAATGTGATGGACATCCATCCGTCCCGCTTCATCAGCAAGGACTGATACCTTAGCCAGGCCGCCGCGCGACTCAATGCGCGGCGGCGCCGGTTTGCCATCGCATCGGCCCGGGAACCGGATTCGATTTTCGACAATGTCGGTGCGAAGATTTGAAGGCTAGAGCGCAATCGTCCAGCCGGACGCGCGCTGCTCTGGATCAAGCGGGGCATCGATGCTGCGATTCGTTTTCCGGCGGCTCCTGACCGCCATCCCGACGCTGTTCGTCATCGTGACTATAGCGTTCTTCCTGATACGCGTCGCGCCGGGCGGCCCGTTCAACCAGGAGCGGGGCCTGAGCCCCGAGATCAGGGCCAATCTCGAAGCCCAGTTCGGGCTCAACGACCCGCTCTGGCTGCAGTACCTCCATTATTTAGGCAATCTTCTGCGCGGCAATTTCGGCCCCAGCTACAACATGCCGGATTTCACCGTCGGCGAGCTGTTCAGGGAAGGCCTGCCGATCTCGATCCAACTCGGCGCTTCGGCGCTCGTTCTGGCGCTGCTCCTCGGCAGCGTGCTCGGCACTGTTGCCGCGCTCAACCAGAACAAGCTTGCCGACTATTCGGTGATCGCGCTGGCGACCGCCGGCAGCACCATACCGACCTTTGTCATCGCGCCGGTAATCCAGCTTGTATTCGGATTGACCTGGAAGCTGCTGCCGATCGGTGGCTGGGGCGACGGAGCCCTCATCAACAAGGTCGGCCCGGTACTGACGCTCGCTCTGCCGCAGATCGCCATCGTTGCCCGCCTGATGCGCGGCTCGATGATCGAATCGCTGCACTCGCATCACATCCGCACCGCGCGCGCTCTCGGCCTGTCCGACTGGTCGGTCGTCGTCAAGCATGCGCTGCGCGGCGCCATCCTGCCGATCGTCTCCTTCACCGGTCCGGCAGCCGCAGCCCTTCTCACCGGCTCGGTCATCGTCGAGACCATCTTCTCTATCCCGGGCATCGGCCGCCATTTTGTCGTTGCTGCACTCAACCGCGACTACACGCTGGTGATGGGGACGGTGGTGGTCATCGCGCTCTTCACCATTGTCTTCAACCTGATCGTCGACGTCCTCTATGGGGTCGTCGATCCGAGGGTGCGCTATGACTGATATCGCAGTTGCCGCACCGGTCGTCGGCCGGTCCCTTTGGGGTGACGCCTGGGCGCGCCTCAAGGCCAATCGCGCGGCCATGTTCAGCCTCTATTATCTTGCCTTCATCGCCGTCATCAGCGTGTTTGGGCCCTATCTCGTGCCGCACCAATACACCACCATCTATGCCGACTATGTCCGTACGCCGCCGAGCTTCTCCGCCTATCCGAAGGCCGACATGATCGAAGGCGCTCTCGATGAGGCGATCAGGCGTATGCGCGTCGACATTACGGAGTGGCGGCAGGAGGACAGCCGTGTGTTCGTTACCGTCAAATCGTCCAAGCCGATCGATGACCGCAACATTCGCTACCTTGATCGTTCCGATACCTTTGATGACACAAAGATCGAGAGCAAATCGCCGGACGGTCTCGAAATGGTGATGAGTGCCTCGATCAAGCAGCAATATTTCCTGTTCGGCACCGACAATACCGGCCGCGATCTCCTGTCCCGAACGCTGATGGCCGGGCGCATATCGCTAGCCATCGGCCTGCTTGCCGGCATTGTGGCCGTGGTTATCGGCGTGCTCTATGGCGCCACCGCCGGCCTTGCCGGCGGCAGGGTCGACGAGGTGATGATGCGTGTCGTCGACGTGCTTTATTCTTTGCCGTTCATCTTCTTCGTCATCATGCTGGTGGTGTTCTTCGGCAGGAACTTCGTGCTGATGTTCCTGGCGGTCGGCGCGGTGCTGTGGCTCGACATGGCGCGCATCGTTCGCGGACAAGCGCTGTCGATCCGCCGGCAGGAATATGTCCAGGCGGCGGAAGCGATGGGCGTCGGCCAGCGAGGCATTCTGCTGCGCCATGTGATCCCCAATTTGCTCGGGCCGGTGGTGATCTACATGACGCTGCTGGTGCCGCAGGTCATTATCCTGGAGAGTTTTTTGTCGTTCCTCGGGCTTGGCGTCCAGGAGCCGATGACCAGCTGGGGCGTGCTGATCTCGGTTGGCGCCCAGAACATCGGCTCGGCCAACTGGCTGCTTCTTTTCCCGGCCTTCTTTCTCGTCTCCACGCTGTTCGCGCTGAATTTCGTCGGCGATGGGCTGCGCGATGCGCTCGACCCGAAGGATCGTTGAGATGGCTGCTTCCGATACCATTCTCAGCGTCAAGGACCTTCGAGTCCGCTTCCGCACCCTCGACGGTGTGGTGGAGGCGGTGAAGGGCATCAATATCCACGTCAAATCAGGCGAAACCGTCGCCGTCGTCGGCGAATCCGGTTCCGGCAAGAGCCAGACGATGATGGCGGCGATGAGCCTGCTCGCCTCGAACGGCGAAGCCAGCGGCACAGTCGATTATCGCGGCCGCAATCTTTTGACCTTGAGCAAACCCGAGCTCAACAAGATCCGCGGCCGCAAGATCAGCATGATCTTCCAGGAGCCGATGACGTCGCTAGACCCGCTCTATTCGATCGGCAACCAGCTGATCGAGCCGATCCGCAAGCATCGCGGACTTGGCGCCGCCGCGGCGCGCGAGGAGGCGCTCAAGCTGCTGCGGCTGGTCCATATTCCCGATCCGGAGCGGCGGATGAAATCCTATCCGCACGAGTTGTCGGGCGGTCAGCGCCAGCGCGTCATGATCGCCATGGCGCTGGCCAACGACCCCGACATACTGATCGCCGACGAGCCGACGACCGCGCTCGACGTCACCATCCAGGCGCAGATCCTCATGCTGCTCGCCGAATTGCAGCGCAAGCTCGGCATGGCGATCGTCTTCATCACCCACGATCTCGGCATCGTCCGGCGCTTTGCCGATCGGGTCTATGTGATGCGCTATGGCGAGGTGGTCGAGGAGGGCGAGGCGGAAGCGATCTTCGCCAACCCGCAGCACGGCTACACCAAGATGCTACTTGCCGCCGAACCGACCGGCACCAAGGCGCCGCCGCCTCCGAATGCCCCTGTCCTGCTTGAAGGCAGAAACGTCGAGGTGACCTTCAAGATCGGCGGCGGATTTCTTGGCGGCGAGCCGCTGCTGCTGCGCGCCGTCGATCGCATTTCGATACGGCTGAAGCGCAACCAGACGATCGGCATCGTCGGCGAATCCGGCTCGGGAAAATCGACGCTCGGCCGTGCCTTGCTGCGGCTCCTGCCCAGCGACGGTATCATCCGGCTTGGTGACCGCGACATTTCCCACGCCGACCGCCAGGCGATGCGGCCGCTGCGGCGCGAATTGCAGCTGGTTTTCCAGGATCCGTTCGGCTCGCTGTCGCCACGCATGACCGTCGGCCAGATCATCACCGAGGGGCTCCTGGTCCACGAGCCCAATCTGTCGGGCAGGCAGCGCGATCTCCGCGCGGTCGATGCCTTGCTCGAAGTCGGGCTCGACCCGAACACGCGCAACCGCTATCCGCATGAATTCTCCGGCGGTCAGCGGCAGCGCATCGCCATTGCGCGCGCCATGATACTCAAGCCTAAAGTGGTGGTGCTGGACGAGCCGACCTCGGCGCTGGACCGCTCCGTGCAGAAGCAGATCGTCGAATTGTTACGCAAGCTGCAGGCCGACCACGAACTGTCCTATCTGTTCATCAGCCACGATCTCGCCGTTGTGCGCGCCATGGCCGACTACATCATCGTCATGAAACAGGGCAAGATCGTCGAGGAGGGGCCGGCCGAGGCGATCTTCAGCAATCCGCAGGCAACCTACACACAGACACTGATGGCCGCGGCCATCGATGTCACGCGATTTCGCCTGAGCGCATAGCCTTGCTGGCGATGCGCCACATGTCGACGTCGCACAGCACAGGCCACATGGCGCGGGTATAGCGAAGCACATTCGGGGTGACATCGTCGCCGAGCCCGGCTTCCACGCGGCAGGTGCGGAACGCCTTCTCGATGCGCTTTGTCGGTTCGCCCAGGCTGTCATGGACGACCGGCCCGCAGTCGCAATCGATACGCTTCCAGCGGCGCATATGGGCGATCAGCCGTGACGGCAGTCGCGTCGGCGGACGCCATTTCTTGCTTTTTTTCGCGTGCTGATCTTTGCAGTAGAGCACGCCGCGGCCTAGGTCCGGCCAAGCTTCTGCGGCCTCGCCATCCCAATTGAGTTGCAGGATTGAACGATGTCGGCAGCCAGTGTAGAGCCCCACAATGATAAAGCGGCAGAGATGAGCGTACTGACCGTGCTTCCGGCGCAGCCGCAATGCCGCGCGCAGCAGTCCCGCTGCTTCCTCGCGCGTCAGCCAGCGCTCGCGCGCTGCTGGTTTGTCTGGCAAGGTGACGGACGGCTTCGGATCGAGACCGTATTCCTTGGCCCAAAAGTTGATCGCCGAGCGGAGGTCCTCAAGATCGCGACGCGGGCCTGATGTAAAGTCCTTGTCTCGCCACGCCGGGAGTAACGCACGGCGGGTCTCCATCGCCGCAGCGTTGAGCTTGGCGATTCGCTCACGCTCTACCCGATTGCGCTCGCGCGAACGGTGCTCGACATAGGCGCGGCAGCGATCTCCATTGATGTTGGCGACCGGCTCGGTGCCGAAGAATTCGTTCAGAAAACGCATCCTGGCGAGAAATTCCTTGCGACCGGCAATCTTGGCCTGGCGTGCTTCGGTATAGGCGGCGAGGATGTCACCGACAGTCAGGCGGCGGGCATCGGCCCTGGAGATCGGGCGCTGATATTTGCCTGCGGCGGCAGGCCCGAGTTGAGGGCGCAGCATACCTGAAGCGCTAGACACCGCTCCCGTGCGGGCATGATGATGGGTCGTCACAATGGTCCCCTTTTTTGCTCCGAAGTTGTTCGTCCTGCGGACGGGGATCACTAGAAGAGGCGACAAGACCGGCTTTGCAACAAGCAAAATGGGCGATAGTGCCGTGAGATGCAAAGACTTGCGAAAGGCGGCGCAGAATCGCGCCGGCTTGGCTTTCCCGCCGGACGACGAGTCTTGGTGCATTCCCGGAGGGTAGCTGACAGCCGCATCAAAATGGTGGCTCGGGCTATCCCATGTTCCGGTTGCAACTGAGGTGTAAATCTCACGCCGGCCTTCACGGGACGATTTGGCGTTTCGAAGCGGGGGAGGTTTCCGGTGCCTTGGAAATCTCGCTTTTTTCGGTGACGAACATGCGTTAGCAATAGCCGCGATCCGATGCCACTGCGGGCACCGCGTAGCCTCTCCTCGGCCAAACCTCTTTTTGTCGAATGTACAGGCGCAACTTGGAAGAGCCCCTACGAGCCCTGAGCCATTGCCTCCCGGGTTGGACAATGTTTTTTCTGGTCGGAGTGGCAGGATTTGAACCTGCGACCCCATCGTCCCGAACGATGTGCGCTACCAGGCTGCGCTACACTCCGTGACCAGACCGCGGGCTTATAGCCGCCGAGTTTGGTTACTGCAAGCGCCAATGGCAGCGCTTCTGTCGCATTTCTTTCGCTTTCGCCGCCACGTCATACAGGTTTCAGTTTCCTGTCGCACAAACACGGCTTAAAGGGCATCTGGGTAACCGTCCACTTGCCTCGAAGCACCTGATTCAGCCGCCTGGAGTTTGCAGCCTTGTCGATGAAGATCGTTAGCGATGCCAGACCAAACACATTCGAGTTCGAAACCTCGGCGCTCGTCATGCCGTCCGGGTTTCGCGAATATGATGCGCGCTGGTGGTTCGGCCATCCCGGCTCGAACGAAACGCCGGAACTCAATCTAATCGGCGTCCAGGCGCTCGGCATGGGGCTCGGCACGCTGATCCGTCGCCTGGGTGCCGGACCCGACATCGTCACCGGTCACGATTTCCGCTCCTATTCGCTTGCCATCAAGCTGGCGCTGGTTTCCGGGCTGATGGCGGCCGGCGCACGGGTCAAGGATGTCGGGCTTGCCCTGTCGCCGATGGCTTATTTCGCCCAGTTCGCGCTCGACACGCCGTCCGTCGCCATGGTCACTGCCTCACACAACGAGAATGGCTGGACCGGCGTCAAGATGGGCGCGGCGCGTCCGCTGACCTTCGGTCCGGAGGAGATGAGCGCGCTGAAGGCGATCGTGCTGTCAGGCGATTTCGACCTTGTCGGTGGTGGCTCCTACGCCTTCGTTGCGGATTTCCGCAAAACCTACCTTGACGATCTGACCGCGGGAAAGCGTATCTCCAGGAAGCTCAAGGTGGTGGCCGCCTGCGGCAACGGCACCGCCGGGGCTTTCGCTCCCGAGGCACTGGAAAGTATCGGCTGCGAGGTCATCCCGCTCGACGTCGAGCTCGATCATACGTTTCCCAATTACAATCCCAACCCCGAAGACATGCAGATGCTGCACGCCATTCGCGACAAGGTGCTGGAAACGGGCGCCGATGTCGGGCTAGGCTTCGACGGCGACGGCGATCGCTGCGGCGTGGTCGACAATGAAGGCAACGAGATCTTCGCCGACAAGGTCGGCGTCATGCTGGCGCGCGACATTTCGCACCTCTATCCCGGCTCGACTTTCGTCGTCGACGTCAAGTCGACCGGATTGTTCATGACTGACAAGGTGCTGCAGGAGAATGGCGCGGTCACCGACTATTGGAAGACCGGTCACTCCTATATCAAGCGGCGGGTGGCCGAACTCGGCGCCGTTGCTGGTTTTGAGAAATCGGGCCACTTCTTCTTCAATCCTCCGATCGGCCGCGGCTATGACGATGGCCTGGTCACGGCCATCGCCATCTGCCAGATGCTGGATCGCAGCCCGCAAAGCAGCATGGCTGACCTCTATCGCGATCTGCCGCTGACCTTTGGCACGCCGACCATGTCGCCACACTGCGCCGACGAGCTCAAATACGGCGTCGTCGAGCGCGTCGTAGGCGACTTTCGCAAGATGAAGGACGAGGGCACGGTCTTCGCCGGCCAGAAGATCGGCGAACTGATCACCGTCAACGGCGTCAGGGTCGTGGCGGAGGATGGTACATGGGGGTTGGTGCGGGCATCATCGAACAAGCCGGAGCTTGTGGTGGTGGTGGAGAGCCCGGTATCGTCCGAGCGGCGCCGGCAGATGTTCGAAGCCGTCGATGCGGTGCTGCGCCGCAGCCCCGAAGTCGGCGCCTACAATCAGACTTTTTGAACGCGGGGCTTGTTTTCATGATCGAACGGATCGTCAGTTTTGTGATGAGCGGCGGCGTCGGCTCGCGGCTGTGGCCGTTGTCGCGCGAGGACAATCCCAAGCAGTTCCATGATTTCTCGGGCGACGGCTCAATGCTGGCCAAGACGCTGCGCCGGCTGACCGCGCGGCCGGAAGGCGAAACGCCGGTTTTCCTGATTGCCTCGGAAAGGCATGCCGACCGCGTTCATGCCGACATTGCCGGTCACGAGCTTTCCGGCGGCGGCCCGCTGTTCGAGCCGACCGGACGCAACACCGCCGCGGCCGTCGCCTTGGCAAGCCTGCGCACGCTGTCGGAATTCGGCGACAGCCTGGTGCTGGTGGTGCCGTCCGATCATGAGATCGCGACGCCACAGCAATTCTGGCGGAGCATCGAGGCCGGCACGGCGGCCGCGCGCCAAGGCAGGCTGGTTGTGTTCGGCATCAAGCCCGCCCAACCCGAGACCGGTTACGGCTACATCGAGGTGGCCGGCGAGCGCGATGGCATCTGCGATGTCTCGCGTTTCGTCGAAAAACCCGATCTCGCCACGGCGCAGAGCTATCTCAAGGCTGGCAATTTCTACTGGAACACCGGCATCTTCCTGTTTCGCGCAAGTGCCATGCGCGACGCGTTCATGGCCTTCCAGCCCGACATCTGGAGCGCCACAGAGGCTGCCTACCAGGCTGCGACATCGGATCTTTCCGGCCTCTACATGCCTCTGGATCTCTATGCCGCCATCCCATCGACATCGATCGACTATGCGATCATGGAGCGCGCCAGCGGCATCGCCATGGTGCCGGCCGGCTTTCGCTGGAACGATCTCGGCTCCTGGCAATCGCTGCTCGACGTCGGCCCCTCCGACACGCAGGGCAATGTCATCGTCGGCGATGTCGTCGCCATCGATTGCGAGAACTCCTATATCCGCAGCGACGGCCGCCTGCTGTCGGCCATAGGCCTGAAGGACGTCGCCATCGTGTCGACCGCCGACGCCACTTTCGTTGCACCGGTCAGTCACAGCCAGAACGTCAAGAAGATCGTCGAGCAGCTCGAAAAAAGCGGCCGCCTTGAGACCAGGTTCACGCCCGCCGACGACCGCGTCATCGAAAGCGGCGCCTGGCAGCGCCGCGTGCACCATTGGCTGTTCGAGGAGACGGTGCCCTTATGGTCGACGGTCGGCGTCGATGAGCGCCACGGCGGGTTCCACGAGGCGCTCGGCTTCGATGCCGCCCCTCTGATGAAACCCAAGCGCATGCGCACGCAGGCCAGGCAGATCTACGCCTTCGCCGTCGCCAAGGCGCGCGGCTGGAACGGCCCGGCCGATCGGCTGATCAGCCACGGCCTCGAATTCATGGCCAGGCACGGGCGTACCGACAATGGCGGCTGGGTACGCACGCTCAACGTCGACGGCACCGTCGCCGACGCCGCCGAGGATGCCTATGACCATTCCTGCGTGCTCCTGGCGCTGGCGCATGCCCATATGTGCGGCAATCCCGATGCGTTGCGGCTTGGCCAGGAGACCTTTGCGTTCATCGACGCGCATCTCGAGGACGAACGCCTGACCGGCTTCCGCGAGACCTCGAGCGGCGAGGGCGAGCGCCGCTCCAACCCGCACATGCATCTGCTCGAGGCATTCCTGGCCTGGCATCAGGCGACCGGCGAGCGCGCCCATCTTCGTCGCGCCGCGCGCATCGTCGATCTGTTTCGCAGCCATTTCTTCGACCCGGAAAGCTGGACGCTGGGTGAGTATTTCGACCATGAATGGCGGCCGACCCCTGGTGAGAAGGGCACGTGGACCGAACCCGGCCATCATTTCGAATGGGCCTCGCTGCTGGTCGACTTCGCCGGCCGCAGCGGCCAGAGCGGCTTGACCGGCCTTGCGCGGAAGCTCTACGCGTCGGCGATCGCCAATGGCCTGAACCGCGCCACGGGCCTCGCCTACGGCGCCGTCTCGCGGCAAGGACTGCCGCTCGACCGCGTCTCGCGCAGCTGGCCGCAGGCCGAAGCGATCAAGGCGGCGATCGCGCTGGACGGTTCGGGCGGTCCCGACCTGAAGCCGGAGATCGAAGCACGGGTCGGCCGGCTGTTCCGCTGGCACATCAATCCGGCGCCGCTCGGCCTGTGGATCGACCGCATCGACGAGCGTGGCCGCTCCTTGGCGAGCGAGGTGCCGGCCAGCATCTTCTATCATCTCGTCTGCGCGCTGACGCAGTATCTGGACGGCACGGCGCCCAAGGATCAGTACGGGCTGGCGACATCCCCGGTCTCGACATAGACCGACTTCAGCTGCGAATAGAGCGCCAGTGCCGCGAGCGAATTCTCGCGGCCGATGCCGGATTGCTTGAAGCCGCCGAAGGGGATTTCGACCGGCGTCAGATTGTAGGCGTTGATCCAGCAGGTGCCGGCCTGCAGTTCGGCAATGACACGATGGGCGCGCGCCAGGTCTCGCGTGAACACGCCTGCGGCGAGGCCGAATTCGGTGTCGTTGGCGCGATCGATCACCTCGTCCTCGCTGTCGAATTTCAGCACGCTCATAACCGGCCCGAAAATCTCCTCGCGGGCGATGCGCATCGTGTCGGTGACACCGGTGAACACCGTCGGCTCGACGAAGAAGCCGCCCTGAAAACCCTGCAGCGAAGGCACGTTGCCGCCGCAGGCGAGCACCGCGCCATCCTGCTTGCCGGCCTCGATGTAAGAGACCACCTTGTCGTGCTGCGCCTTCGAGACCAGCGGCCCCATCTGCGTGTCCGGATCGAGCGGATCGCCGATGCGGATTTTCTTCGTCCGTTCGGTCAGCCTCTCGACGAAACGGTCATGGATGCTACTCTGCACGAAGACCCGCGTGCCGTTGGAGCAGATCTGGCCGGTCGAATAGAAATTGCCGAGCATCGCGCCGCCGATGGCGTTTTCGAGGTCGGCGTCTTCGAAGACGATCAGCGGCGACTTGCCGCCGAGCTCCATCGTCGCGTGCTTCATCTTCGAGCCGGCGAGCGACAGCACTTTGCGGCCGGTCGGCACCGAGCCGGTCACCGAGACCTTGGCGACGACATCGTGGCCGACAAGGCCGGCGCCGACATCGCCAAAACCCTGCACCACGTTGAACAGCCCGTCGGGCAGCCCGGCCTCGGTATAGATTTCGGCGAGCGCCAGCGCTGATAACGGCGTGTTTTCCGATGGTTTGAAAACCATCGCATTGCCCATTGCGAGGGCGGGTGCGGATTTCCAGCCGGCGATCTGGATCGGATAGTTCCAGGCGCCAATGCCGACGCAAACGCCGAGCGCCTCGCGCCTGGTATAGGCAAAGGGTCCGCCGAGATCCACGGCCTCGCCATTAAAGGCGGCGACGGCGCCGCCGAAATATTCCAGGCAGTCGGCCGCCGACGGGGCGTCCGCAACCAGCGTCTCCTGGATCGGTTTACCAGTGTCCAGCGTCTCGATGCGCGCCAGATCGGCATTGCGCGCGCGCAAAATGTCGGCGGCGCGGCGCAGGATGCGGCCGCGTTCGACCGGCTTCAGCCGCGCCCAGGCCGGTTGTGCTGCACGCGCGGCCTCGATCGCGAGCTCCAGCACGTTCGGCGTCGCCGAGCGCAGCATGGCGATGGTCTCGCCGGTTGACGGATAGATAACCGGCAGCGCTGCGCCGCGCTCGTCGTCGATATAGCGGCCGTTGACATAATGCGATGCCGTTGGCTGGGCGCGCATGACTGTTCTCCAAATCGTTGTCGCGGCATGAGGACTGTGCGTCCGCCGGATCATGGCCTATCTGTCCGACACCTGCCAGCGCGGATTGATCCATGGTTCCTGGTTGGAAGGTGGCAGCGGCGTACGCCCGAGAATGTGGTCGGCGGCTTTCTCGCCGGTCATGATCGACGGAGCGTTGAGATTGCCATTGGTGACGCGCGGGAAGATCGAGGAATCGGCGACCCGAAGCCCTTCGACGCCAATGACGCGGCATTCCGGATCGACGACGCTCATCGCATCGTCGGCACGGCCCATCTTGCAGGTGCCGCAAGGGTGGTAGGCGCTTTCGGCGTGGTCGCGAATGAAGGCGTCGAGCTCTTCATCCGATTGTACATGCGAGCCCGGCGACAGTTCCTTGCCGCGGTACGGATCGAAGGCCGCTTGCCCGAAGATCTCGCGGGTCAGCCGGATGCAGTGGCGGAACTCCGTCCAGTCGTCCGGATGCGACATGTAGTTGAAGCGGATCACCGGCTTCGATTTGGGATCGGGCGAGCGCAGCGTGACCGAACCGCGCGACTTCGACCGCATCGGCCCGACATGCGCCTGGAAGCCGTGCGCCTTGGCCGCCGCCTTGCCGTCATAGCGGACCGCGGCCGGGATGAAGTGATACTGGATATCGGGATAGTCGACGCCGGCGCCCGAGCGTACGAAGGCGGCCGCCTCGAAATGATTGGTGGCGCCGAGGCCGGACTTGAAGAACAGCCATTGTGCCCCGATCAGCGCCTTCGAGAACGGGTTCAGCACCGAGTTCAGCGTGATCGGCTTCGTCGATTCCTGCTGGATGTAGAGTTCCATATGGTCCTGCAGATTGCGACCGACGCCGGGCCGGTCGACAATCACCGGGATGCCGTTCTCCCTAAGGTGCTGGCCAGGGCCGATGCCGGATAGCATCAGGATCTTGGGCGAGTTGATCGAGGACGCCGCAACGATCACCTCACGCCGCGCTCTGACCATCTGAATCCGTTTGCGCACTTCGATCTCGACGCCGGTGGCGCGTTGATTCTCGATGATTACCCGCCGGGCGAAACCCTTGACCAGACTGACATTTTTCCGCCTGAGTGCCGGCCTGAGGTAGGCGCTCGCCGCCGACCAGCGACGACCGCCGCGAATGGTCTGCTCCATCGGCCCAAAGCCTTCCTGCTTCGCGCCGTTGTAGTCGTCGGTCAGCTCGAAACCGGCCTGGCGGCCCGCCTCGACGAAGGCGCCGTAGAGTGGGTTCGTCCTCGAGCCGCGCTGCACAGTCAGCGGGCCGCCGTGGCCGCGCCAGCCATTCTCGCCGCCTGCGCTGTCCTCCATGCGCTTGAAATAGGGGAGCACGTCGGCAAAGCCCCAGCCGGCGGCACCCTGTTCGGCCCAATGGTCGAAGTCACGTGCATGGCCGCGCACATAGACCATGCCGTTGATCGAGGATGAGCCGCCGATGACCTTGCCGCGCGGCGTCGCTAGCACGCGGCCGCCGAGATACGGCTCCGGCTCGCTGACGAAGCCCCAGTCGTAAAGGCTCATATTGAGCGGGATCGACAGCGCCGACGGCATCTGGATCAGCGGCCCGATATCGCTGCCGCCATATTCGATGACGATCACCGAATGCTTGCCGTCCTCCGACAGCCGGTAGGCCATGGCCGAGCCGGCCGAGCCGGAGCCGATGATGACGAAATCCGCTTCAAGCATGGTTCATATGCGCCCATGGTTCATATGCGCCATGAAATCGGCGAGCGAGACGTTGCCGCCGGTTGCCATCACCAGAACGGTCCTGCCGGTTATGTCGACCTTGCCGCCGAGCACCGCCGCCAGCGAGGCAGCGCCGGATGGCTCAAGCACCAGCTTCATCCGCTCGAAGGCAATGTGCATGGCGCGCCGCACCGACGCATCATCGACAGTGACGCCGCGAACGCCGGCGGTCGTCACCGCTGCGAACGGCGCGTCGCCGGGCCGCCGCGACATCAGCCCGTCGCAGATCGATCTCGGTCCGATCGGCATGGTTTCGATGGCGCCATGCGCGAGCGACGAGCCCATGCCGTCAAAACCTTCCGGCTCGACGCCGATGATCTCCGTGGCGGGCGACAGATAGTGGAAGGCCAGCGAAACGCCACCTATCAGCCCGCCACCGCCGACCGAACAGAACAAGAGATCGGCCTCCACTTGCCTGGCGGCGAGCTGGTCGAGTGCCTCCAGTCCGGCGCCGGCCTGGCCGGCGACGATCTCCGGATCGTCGAACGGGTGCAGCAGCGCCAAGCCATCGCTCGCGGCGATCTCACGCGCTCTGGCGGCGGCGACTTCCTCACGCGCTCGCTCGCCATGGTCGGTTAGCACGACACGCGCGCCATACCCCGACGTGGCATCGCGTTTGGCGGCCGGCGCGTCGATCGGCATGACGATGGTGACGGGAATGCCAAGCGCTTGGCCAGCCGCCGCTAGCCCCTGCGCAAAATTGCCGGAGGAGTAGGCGACGACGCCCTTTTTGGTTTCGTCAGGCGAGAGCTTCTTCAGCCGCCAGTAGGCGCCGCGCACCTTGAACGATCCTGCCCATTGCAGCGATTCGGCCTTGACGAAGATGCGGGCGGCGCCGGTCTCGCGGGCAAGTGCCGCCGATTCCAGGAGCGGCGTGACCTGCGTCGCCTTGGAGGTGACGGCATAGGCCTGCCTGAGATGGTCGAGCGAGGGGACGAGATGGTCTGCCATCATTCGCCTCGCGGAAAGCGCTTCTGCTCTTCGAGAAGGTCGAGGTTCATGTGGTTGCGCATGTAGCGCTCCGATGCCTTCTGCAGCGGCTGGAATTCCCAGGGATAATGGGTGCCGTTGCGCAGCGCCGGGTAGACCACCCAGCGGCGTGCCTGGCTGGCACGCACCGCTGCATCGAACGCCGCCATGTCCCAGCGCGCCCGCACCTTGTCGGAGAAAGCGGTCACCAAAGCCGCATTGGCCGGATCGGCGGCGAGGTTGGTCGATTCCAGCGGATCCGATTCAAGATCAAACAGTTGCGGCGGATCGATCTCGCAATGGATGAATTTGTAACGGCCCTCGCGCAGCGCCACCATCGGCGCGTTCGAGCCTTCGGCGGCATATTCCATCAGCACCGGCGCGGAGCGCTTCTTTCCATTCAGCAGCGGCAGCAGCGACTGGCCGTCGGTCCACGGCGCAATCGCGCTGATGTCGATGCCGGCGAGGTCGCAAAGCGTCGGCGTCACGTCGAGGTTGGAGACCGGCGTGTCGATCAGCCCGGCGGCGATGCCTTTGCCGGCGATCATCAGCGGCACCCGCACCGAACCTTCGAAGAAGCACATCTTGAACCACAGGCCGCGCTCGCCGAGCATGTCGCCGTGATCCGAGCAGAACAGGATGATCGTGTCGTCGAGCATGCGCGTGCGCTCGAGCACCGACAGCAGCTCGCCGAGCTTGTCGTCGAGATATGAGATGTTGGCGAAATAGCCACGGCGCGCGCGGCGGATCTGCTCCGCTGTGATGTCAAAGCTGTCATAGTCGCTGGCGCGGTAGAGCCGCCGCGAATGCGGATCCTGCCTTTCGTAAGGAATAAAGCCGACCTCAGGCTCGAGCGCCGGGCAGTCCTCGTAGAGGTCCCAGTATTGCCGCCGTGCGACGTAAGGATCGTGCGGATGGGTGAAGGAAACCGTCAAGCACCAGGGCCGATGTGCGGCATCGTCGGAGACGCGGGCAAAATCATAGAGCTTCTGCACCGCATGGAAGGCGACCTCGTCGTCATATTCCAGCTGGTTGGTGATCTCGGCAGTACCGGCGCCGCTGACGGAGCCGAGATTGTGATACCACCAGTCGATGCGCTCGCCGGGTTTGCGATAGTCGGGTGTCCAGCCGAAATCGGCCGGATAGATGTCGGTGGTCAGCCGCTCCTCGAAACCGTGCAACTGGTCCGGCCCGACGAAATGCATCTTGCCGGATAGGCAGGTGTGATAACCTGCGGCGCGCAGATGATGGGCGAAGGTCGGGATCGAAGACGCGAATTCGGCGGCGTTGTCATAGACCCCGGTGCGTGACGGCAATTGGCCGCTCATGAATGCGGCGCGGCCCGGCGCGCAGAGCGGCGAGGCCGTGTAATTGTTGCAAAAACGCGCCGAACGCGCGGCGAGCGCCTTCAGATGCGGCGCGTGCAGGAAGTCCGCCGGCCCATCCGGAAACAGCGTTCCGTTGAGCTGATCCACCATGACGATCAGGATGTTGGGTCGCTTGGATGTCACTGCTTCTGCCGTCCGCTGAGCTTCGTTTCGAGATAGTCCTCGACCAGTGCAATCGCGGTCGCGGCATCGGGAACACCGTCCTTCAGCGCGCGCCTGATATAGAGCCCGTCGATCAGCGCCGCCGTCGCTTCGGCGACCCGGTCGGCCTCGCTTCTCGGCAGGATGCCGGTCAGCCCGCTGAGCAGATTGGAATGCAGCCGCCGCGCATAGACCTTGAGCAGCCGTCGAAGTGCTGCCGATTTTTGCGCCTCGACATAGAAGGCGAGCCAGGCGGCGATCGTTTCGGGCTGGAACTGGATGTCGGAAAAATTGACCGCGACCACCGCCGAGACGCGCTGGCGCGCCGTGCCGGCCGCGCGAAGTGCACGGCGCGTATCGGCGGTGAGCTCGCTCAGGATGTGCCGCATCGTCGCCAACAGCAATTCGTCCTTGACGCCGAAATAATGGTGGGCAAGCGCCGAGGACACGCCGGCGCGCCCGGCGATTTCCGACATCGTCACATCAAGCGAACCGCGCTCGCCGATCGCCGAGATCGTTGCATCGATTAGCGCCCTGCGGCGCAACGGCTCCATTCCGAGTTTCGGCATTCTTGCTCCGGCCTATTGGGGCAAGATTATTTTTTATTGACGCATCAATCAACAAAAATCCACCCTGATTTGCTGGCAAAAGCCAGGCACTATGACCAGATGATCAAGATCAAGCGATTGTGCGGTTCTGGCCCCTTCGCGAGGCCGGCAGAACGGTTCATGCTTGAACAATGCTGATGCGCGCGCAGTATCGCGTAGCCCGGTCCACAGAATGGAGATCGCCATGACAGCATGCATCGTCGGTTGGGCGCATTCGCGCTTCGGCAAGCTCGAAGGCGAGACGCTGGAGGGCCTGATCACCAAGGTGGCAGTCGAGGCGCTCGATGATGCCGGCATCGGTCCAGATGACGTCGACGAGATCGTGCTCGGCCACTTCAACGCCGGGTTTTCCGCCCAGGATTTCACCGCGAGCCTGGTCCTCCAGGCCGACGACCGGCTGCGCTTCAAGCCGGCGACCCGCGTCGAGAACGCCTGCGCCACCGGCTCGGCGGCGGTCAGGCAAGGCATCCGCGCCATCGACGCCAATGCCGCCCGTATCGTGCTGGTGGTCGGCGCCGAGCAGATGACGACGACGCCCGGTCCCGAGATCGGCAAGAACCTGCTCAAGGCCTCGTATCTGCCGGAGGACGGTGACACGCCGGCAGGTTTCGCCGGCGTCTTCGGCAAGATCGCCCAAGCCTATTTCCAGCGCTACGGCGACCAGTCGGATGCGCTGGCGATGATCGCCGCCAAGAACCACAAGAACGGCGTCGACAATCCCTACGCGCAGATGCGCAAGGATTTCGGCTACGAGTTCTGCCGGCAGGAAAGCGAAAAAAACCCCTTCGTCGCCGGTCCGCTGAAGCGCACAGACTGCTCGCTGGTGTCGGACGGTGCCGCCGCGCTTGTCCTTGCCGACACGGCCACGGCGCTGAAGATGCGCCGCGCCGTCGCCTTCCGCGCCAATGAGCATGTGCAGGATTTCCTGCCGATGTCGAAGCGCGACATTCTCGCCTTCGAAGGCTGCGAGCAGGCGTGGAACCAGGCGCTGAAGCAGGCGGGCGTGACGCTCGGCGACCTGTCCTTCGTCGAGACGCATGACTGTTTCACCATCGCCGAACTGATCGAGTATGAGGCGATGGGCCTGGCAAAGCCGGGCGAGGGCGCCAAGCTGGCCCTGGATGGCGAGACGGCGAAAAACGGAAGGCTGCCGGTCAATCCGTCCGGTGGACTTAAGGCCAAGGGCCACCCGATCGGTGCCACCGGCGTATCGATGCATGTGCTGAGCGCCATGCAGCTTGTCGGCGAGGCGGGCGGCATCCAGGTGCCGGGAGCAAAACTCGGCGGCATCTTCAACATGGGTGGTGCCGCGGTCGCCAACTACGTTTCCATTCTCGACCGGATCAGATAAACCCGCCCGCATTGCGGGAGGTGACATGACAAATCCGGTTCTGGTCGAAGTCTTGCGCGGCGCAATCGTCGAGAGTGCCCATCGCGGCGCTGTTGCCGTCTTCGACGCCGGCGGCAAGCCTGTCTGGGAGATCGGCGACACGGCACAACCGGTGTTCCCGCGTTCGGCGGTCAAGGCGATCCAGGCGCTGCCGCTGGTCGAGAGCGGCGCTGCCGATGCCTACGGCTTCGGTGATCGGGAGCTGGCGCTGGCCTGCGCCTCGCATTCCGGCGAGCCGCCACATGTCGAGCTGGCGCGCGCCATGCTGGCGAAGGCCGGCCTGGACGAGACGGCACTCGAATGCGGCGCGCATTGGCCGTCGAGCCATGGAGCGACGTTGGCACTTGCCCGCGCCGGCAGCGTGCCGAACGCGCTGCACAACAATTGTTCCGGCAAGCACTCGGGCTTTCTCTGCACCTGCGTTCACAGCGGCATCGCCCATCGTGGTTACGTCAAGGCTGGCCATGCCTCGCAGGAGATGGTGCGCGAAGCGATGCAGGCGGTGACCGGTGCTGCCCATGACGCCGATCACCGCGGCACCGACGGCTGCTCGATTCCGACCTATGCCGTGCCGCTGCGCAGCTTTGCCCTTGGCTTTGCCCGCATGGCGACAGGTGCCGGGTTCGAGCCGGTGCGCGCCCGGGCGGCGAAGCGGCTGCTTTCCGTCTGCATGGCCGAGCCGTTTTTCGTCGCCGGCACGGGCAGGTCCGATGTCGCGATGATGGACGCCGCACCGGGCCGGATTTTCGTCAAGGGAGGCGCCGAAGGTGTTTTTTGTGCAGCCCTTCCGGAGCTTGGCCTTGGCATCGCGCTGAAGTGCGACGATGGCGCCGGCCGCGCCGCTGAAGTGATGGTCGCGGCCGTGCTGGCTAAGCTTTTGCAAGCCGACCAGGCGCTCGCAGCGAAACTGACCGAACAGGCAAATCCGCCTATCGAGAGCCGGATCGGCGCCAAGGTTGGCGCGCTCCGGCCGACGGCCACCTTCAACTGACGTGGTTGCGCTCGACGGTCAAATGCGCATAGCCGGTATTGCCTGATGCAGCGAGGTCGCCGGTCACCGGCTCGGCCCAGCGTTGGCCGACGATCGCGCCGTTCTGGACTCCGTCGATGACATTGTCGGAGATGATTGCCGTTCCGGCACCTTCGACCACGGTGACGACGATGCCGGTCCCCGCCTTGCGGATGACGTTTCCCGTGGCGACCACATTGCGCATGAACGGTCCCCAGCCGATCTGCATGCCGCAGAGCGGCGCATTCTCGATGACGTTGCCGGAAACGGTGGTGTCGGCCTCGACGCTGATGCCGACGCCGAAGCCGGGCGCGTCGGCAGGGTAGGGGCCGCTGGTCGACAGATTGCGGACGATGTTGCCGGAGCACACGCCCATGCGGCCGCCCTCGTTGAAATTGACGATCGAAATGCCGTTCGCGGCGCCATCGACGATGTTGTTGCCGATGACGGCGCCTTCGAACGAGAATTCGGAATACACGGCCGTCTCGCCCGAACGCGAGCAGGTGTTGCCGGTGACCTGCAAATTGCTGGAAGTGTTGGCGCGGATCGCCGAGAACGCGCAGTCCGAGACAATATTGCCGGAGATGATGACGTTGCCGGCGCGGAACGCATTGATGCCGTTGCCGTTCTGGCCGGCTCCGCCGCTGCGCGCCTGGATGCGCTCGATCCGGTTGCCGCTGACGATGGTGCCGTCTTCAGCCGCCTGCCAGCGGTGCACGAGAATGCCGCCATTGGCGCAGTCGGAGACGCTATTGCCTGATATTTCCAGGCCATCGGCCTCGACCGAATAGATGCCGGCATCGGCCGCACCGGATATCTCCGAGCGCTGGATTCGGCCCGAGGCGTGCTCGAGCGCCAGACCGTTCTTGCCGCTGCCGGTAAGCTGGCAATTGTCGACGACCAGATGGGCGATGCGGCGCAGATCGAGCAGGCCTTGCGTGTAGTCGCCCATCCAGCGGTTGCTGCCATCGAACACCAGCCCGCTGAGTTCGATATGCTCGGCCCGTTCGGCCATGATGAGATGGCCATTGCCGCCATAGACGATCCGCGATGCGCCCGGCACGCCGGACAGGCGCACCCGGCCGGGCAGCGACAGGTTGGAAACGATATAGATCCCCGGCGGCAGGAACACCGGCATGTCGCGGTCGTGCGCGTCGCGCAGCAGCTTGGTGAAAGCCTTGCTCTGATCGTCAAGCGCACCGGGCCGGACGCCGAGCTCGGTCGCGTTGATCGCGCCACGCATCGCGGCTTTCTCGATGCCGGGAAGGTTTTTCGCCGCTGCCTTGCCGAGCGAAAGCCCCATGACGGCAAAGCCGGCGGTCTGCGCAAGCAGCGTTCGTCTGTTCAACATCGGCACAGATTCCTTGCGTTCAACGGTCGCGCCGCAGGATTCGTGCCAGACAGGATCGGCCCGGATCGGCTCCGACGTCGGTTCGCCGGCTACGGCTTGTGGAGTCGTCGCGTCAGGCATAAGTTCGATAAATGAGCAGGGCTTTCACCCGCGAGGAAGACAGCGAAAACGCCATCGCCGGCATCGGCGAGCGGCCGATCAGTCATCACCGTAATCTGGTGACGGAACGCGGCCTGACGCTGATCGATGCGGAGGTGGCCGCTCTGCGCGACGAACTGGGCAGAGCCGAAAAGAGGGCCGACCGCGAGCGCATCGCGCTGGTGTCGCGTGATCTCCGCTACTGGACGGCGCGGCGCGAAAGCGCCGAGCTTTCGGTGCCGGAACCGGGCAGCGACATGGTTCGCTTCGGCATGGGCGTCACGCTGGAAAGCCACGACGGCAAGAAGGTGCACTGGAAGATCGTCGGCGAGGACGAAGCCAATCCCGCTAAGGGGACAATTTCTCATATGTCGCCGATGGCGATGGCCTTGTTCGGCAAGAAGGTCGGCGAAGTTGCCGTGGTCAATGGCAAGGAATGGGAGATCGTCAAGCTCTCCGACAGTTAGTCTTCGAGCTTGACGACATGATCGCGGAAGAACGCTGAGGCGCCGGCCTCGTCGATTTCGCCGGCGGCGACCATCATGACCAGTTGAATAATGTCCGCCTGCTCGGCTTCGATGCTCAGCCCGTTGAAATAAAGGAACAGATCGGCCGCCGCAAAAGCCGTGCGCTTGTTGCCGTCGACGAATGGATGGTTCTTGGCAATGCCGAAAAGATAGGCGGCTGCGAGTTCACAGAGATCGGGCTCGCCATAGATTTCTCTTTGCTGCGGCCTGTAAAGCGCCGACTCCAGCATTCCTTGATCGCGGATTCCCGCTGCTCCTCCGTGAAGGCGCAACTGCTCGGCGTGAAGCGCCTCCACGAACTCCCTCGAATGATGCTCGGTCATTTTGCGAGCGCGCGGTAGGCAACCTCGTACTTCTTCATCCGTTCACGCGCTATCTTCATCTTGCTTTCGAATTTCTCGGGATCGCTTTCAAGCCGACGAAGCCGAAGTTCGCCTGCGTTCTCGGCGGCCACAAGCGTATCTCCTGCCCGAACATTTAGCCGATCAAGCACTTCCCGAGGCAAGATCACACCTTCGGAATTGCCGATTTTACGCACGGTAATGTTCATTGAAAACTCCTTCAGTCTCCCTTCGCACTGCTAGTTGGACTGAGCACCGGCTCAGTCCAACTAGCAGTGCGAAGGGAGACTCCATATTGCACTGTTCTAACAACAATTATAACGGAAAACTTCTACCTGTCAAGTCAGTCAGTCAGCAGCCGGTCCATCAGCCGGTCCGCCGCTTCCGGTATGACCGTGCCGGGCGGGAAGATCTCAGTGGCGCCTGCCTGCCGGACTGCGTCGTAATCCTGCGGCGGAATGACGCCGCCGGCGACGATCAGCATGTCGTCGCGGCCGAGCTTCTTCAGTGCAAGCTTAAGTTCGGGAATGAGCGTCAAATGGCCTGCTGCCAGCGACGAGGCGCCTACGACGTGCACGTCATGCTCGACCGCCAGCCTGGCGATCTCGTCCGGAGTCTGGAACATCGGCCCGACGGTGACGTCGAAGCCTAGGTCGGCAAAGGCGGTGGCGATCACTTTCTGGCCGCGATCATGGCCGTCTTGCCCCATCTTGGCGACCAGAATGCGCGGCTTGCCGCCGGACTTTTCCTCGAACGCTACGATCTTGTCCTGCAGCCGGTCGACCACCGGATTGTCGCCGAGCGCGTTGCGATAGACGCCGGAGATCGTCTGCACCGAGGCGACATGGCGGCCGAAAACTTTTTCCAGCGCCAGCGAAATCTCGCCGACCGTGGCGTTGGCGCGTGCGGCCCGGATGGCGAATTCCAGCAGGTTTGCGTTACTCCCGGCAGCACGGGTAAGCGCATCGAGCGCGCTCTCGACGGCGGCGACATCACGCGTGCCTTTCAGCCGCTGCAGCTTCGACAATTGCCGCGCCCTGACTTCGGCATTGTCGATCTTCAGCACGTCGACTTCGATGTCCGTGCCGGGACGGTGAGCATTGACACCGACCACGATCTGTTCGCCGGAATCGATGCGCGCCTGGGTGCGCGCGGCAGCCTCTTCGATGCGCAGCTTCGGTAGACCCTTTTCGATCGCCGCGGCCATGCCGCCGAGCCTCTCGACCTCCTCGATATGCGCAAGCGCACGCGCCGCCAGATCATGTGTCAGCCGTTCGACATAGGCGGAGCCGCCCCACGGGTCAATAATGCGCGTCGTGCCGGATTCCTTCTGCAGGATGAGCTGTGTGTTGCGGGCGATGCGGGCCGAATGGTCGGTCGGCAGCGCCATTGCCTCGTCGAAGGAATTGGTGTGCAGCGACTGCGTATGCCCTTGAGTGGCGGCCATCGCCTCGATCATGGTGCGGATGATGTTGTTGTAGGGATCCTGCGCCGTCAGCGACCAGCCCGAAGTCTGGCAATGGGTTCGCAGCGACAGCGAGCGCTCGTCCTTCGGCGAAAAGTTCTTCAGCATCAGGCTGGCCCACAAAAGGCGCGCTGCTCTCAGCTTGGCGACTTCCATGAAGAAATTCATGCCGATCGCCCAGAAGAAGGAAAGGCGCGGCGCGAAACGGTCGATGTCGAGGCCGGCCGCGACGCCGGCGCGGGCATATTCGATACCGTCTGCAATCGTGTAGGCGAGCTCGAGGTCCGCCGTCGCTCCCGCCTCCTGCATGTGGTAGCCGGAGATCGAGATGGAATTGAACTTCGGCATGTGCTTCGACGTGTAAGAAAAAATGTCCGACACGATCCGCATCGAAGGTTTTGGCGGATAGATGTAGGTGTTGCGCACCATGAACTCTTTCAGGATGTCGTTCTGAATGGTCCCGGTGAGGTCCTTCTGCGCAACGCCCTGTTCCTCCGCCGCCACAATATAGAGCGCCATGATCGGCAGCACCGCGCCGTTCATCGTCATCGATACCGTCATCTCGTCAAGCGGTATGCCGTCGAACAGCTGGCGCATGTCGAGAATGGAATCGATGGCGACGCCGGCCATGCCGACATCGCCGGCGACGCGCGGATGGTCGCTGTCATAGCCGCGGTGCGTGGCGAGATCGAAGGCGACCGACAGGCCCTTCTGGCCGGCGGCAAGGTTGCGACGGTAGAAGGCGTTGGACTCTTCGGCAGTCGAGAAGCCGGCATATTGCCGGATCGTCCAGGGTTGCTGGACATACATCGTCGGATAGGGGCCGCGCACGAAAGGCGGCAGGCCCGGATAGGTATCGAGATGTGGCAAGCCCTTGAGATCGCCCTGGTTGTAGAGATGCTTGACGGCAATGCCTTCCGGCGTCATCCGCTGGCCTTTGATCTCGACCGGCGCCCGCCGGGGCGGCGACCAGGCGATCTGGCTGAAATCCGGGATCATGGTACGGCTCCGATCGACTGATCGATGCGGATCGGAAATAGCGGCTCGCATACCGCAACGCCTTCGGTGAAGGCAGGCCGCCGCTCAGCCGCCAGCGTCTCGACCGGACGCTCGGTCTTCGACGGGTGCAGCGTCGTGCCGACGATCGCCCGTTCGCCGGCCTGGTAGGCTGTGTTGCGGCGGGCGGAAGCTGCCTGGACGCGCCTCTGGATGTGCCCTTGCTCAAGGCTGGTCAGCACGCCGCCTTCCGCCTCGATCTGCTGGAACTCCTGCCAGGCCGCCGCGCAGAGCTCCGCAGTCAGCGCTTCGACGGCGCCCGAACCGCAAACCGGATCGGCCACGTGGTCGATATGGCTTTCATTGGCCATGATCAGTTGCGCGTTGCGGGCAACGCGGCGAGCAAAACCCGCGGGTAGGCCGTACGCGATCGTGTGCGGCAGGATGGCGATCGAATCCGCGCCGCCGGCGGCAGCCGCGAAAGCGGCGATGGTGGTGCGCAGGATGTTGGTTTCTGGGTCGGCCGCCGTCATCATCCGGAAGGAGGTTTCGGCATGGATGCTGGCGGTGGAGGGCGGTATCGAGCAGGCCTCCTGGACACGCGCCCACAGCCTGCGCAACGCCCTGACCTTGGCCGTCGACACGAACTGGTCCTGGTCGACGCTGAGCGCAAACCCGATATGCGGCGCCGCGTAGACGAGCGGCTGGCGCGCCTTCTCGAACAGCCTCAAATAGGAGACGGCCGAGGCGAGCATGGTGCCAAGCTCCTGCGCCTCGGTGGCGCCGGCATTGTGGAATACCCGCCCGTCGGCCTCCAGCAACACGCCGGGCACACCCATCGAAAAGAAATGCGCCAGCGACTGCGGCATCGAAGCCTGCAAAGCCTCGATCGACATGCGCAGCCTGCCGGTCCCGGCAAAGATCGCCGCCGGATCGATGCCGAAGGAGAGGTTGAGCTTTGCCGGGTCGGAGCGGCGCTTGGTCAAAAACGCCACCAGCCAGTCGGCCACGGCACGGCTCCAGGGATGGGCGTCGATGCGGATCTGGATGCGGTTGAGCGGCACGCCGTCGAGCACGCCCTCCAGCGCCTCCGCCGTCCTCGGCAAGCCATAGCCGAAGGCGTTCGGCGCACCCTCGAAGACAAGCGACAGTCCGGTGGCACCCTGCGCGACGTCTTCCAGCGCCTGCGCACTGGCGCGGCCTACGTCCGGATCGTCGATGCGCTGGCTGACGATCCACGGTGATCCCGGGTTGGCGCGCACGACAGGCTCGGCGGTTACCGAACGCTCATAGAGCGGCTCGATGCGGATGGCGTCGTCCGTATGCGAGACGAGCTTTTCCTCGAAGGACCCGCCGGCCAGCGCCTTCTCCGCCAGCGTCAGCCATCGTTGCCGGTCGGCGTTCGGAAGTTCGGCATCCTGGGTCAAGGCACCGGCACCCATCGGTTCTCCTCGTTCTAGCGGCCGCAGCGGCCAACTATGTCAGTCTACGGTCCGCGGTCCCATATCACAATGCAGCACACGTCCCGTGCAACACGCCTTCCGTGACGGCGACCGTTAACCGATTGCCAAACATGGGCAGGTTCCGCAAGCTCCAAAAGCCATTTTCGACAACGCCCATTGTCGCTGCGCAACGGCCTCACTATACCTGCGGCGGGGTTCCCTTTTCTTCAAGGGATCAGGGCATTCAACCCTATAGGTTTGCGGAGACCGCACACATGGCCGACGATACCAGCATCTTCATAGGGGCCAGCCGCAAGCCGGACGACAGCTATCAGCGGCCCGAACAGCTTTTGCTGCAATATGGCAATCGTCACGGCCTGGTCACCGGCGCGACCGGCACCGGCAAGACGGTGACCCTGCAGATTTTGGCCGAGGGTTTCTCCAATGCCGGCGTGCCGGTATTCTGCGCCGACATCAAGGGCGACCTGTCGGGTATCGCCATGATGGGCACAACGCAGGATTTCCTGGTCAAGCGGGCCGAGCAGGTCAAGCTCGATCCGTATGAGTTCCAGGAATTCCCGGTCATCTTCTGGGATCTGTTCGGCGAGCAGGGCCACCCGATCCGTGCCACCATCTCGGAGATGGGGCCGCTGCTTCTGTCGCGCTTGATGAACCTTTCCGAGGCGCAGGAAGGCATTGTGAACATCGCCTTCCGCATCGCCGACGAGGAAGGCCTTCTGTTGCTCGATTTGAAGGACCTGCAGTCACTGCTGGCCAACATCGCCGACCGCGCCGAAGAGATCGGCGCCCGCTACGGCAATGTAACGAAACCTTCGGTCGGCACGATCCAGCGCACGCTGCTGGTTCTGGAGCAGCAGGGCGCTGCCAATTTCTTCGGCGAGCCGGCATTGCGGATATCCGACATTATGCGCACCACGCGCGATGGACGCGGCGCCATCAGCGTGCTCGCCGCCGACAAGCTGATGATGAATCCGCGGCTCTATGCGACGTTCCTTCTGTGGCTGATGTCGGAGCTGTTCGAGGAACTGCCCGAGGTCGGCGATCCCGACAAGCCGAAGCTGGTCTTCTTCTTCGACGAGGCGCATCTTTTGTTCGACGACGCGCCGAAGGTGTTGGTCGACCGCGTCGAGCAGGTGGTCCGGCTGATCCGTTCGAAGGGTGTCGGCGTCTATTTCGTCACGCAAAATCCGCTGGATATCCCTGAAACAGTGCTGGCCCAGTTGGGCAACCGCGTGCAGCACGCACTTCGTGCCTATACGCCGCGCGAACAGAAGGCCGTCAAGACGGCGGCCGAGACGTTCAGGCCCAATCCCGATTTCGACTGCGCAACCGTGATCACGCAGCTCGGCACCGGCGAGGCGCTTGTCTCGACGCTGGAAGCCAAGGGCGTGCCGTCCATGGTGCAGCGGACGCTGATCCGCCCGCCATCCTCGCGCCTTGGCCCGATCACGCCCGAAGAGCGCCGCAAGCTGATCACTGAGAGCCCAGTTGCCGGACAGTACGACCAGACCGTCGACCGCGAATCGGCTTTCGAGATGCTGCAGAAGAAGGCCAAGGACGCCCAGGAGGCGCAGGCGCAGCAACAGGACAGCGGCCGTTCGCGCTGGACCATTCCCGGTTTCGGCAATGACGAGCCCGCTCCTCAGCCCGGCGGCCGGCGGGCGCCGCGCCCCTCCAACCGGCAGACGGTGGCGGAGGCGGCGATCAAATCCGTGGTGCGCTCGATCGGTTCGTCGGTCGGACGGGCGATCGTCCGCGGGATTTTGGGGAGCTTGTCCAGGGGCAGGTGAGGGGCATCGGACCCGAAGGCGGGCATCGGTGTTGGCAATTCTGTCTTGCATCAAGCGCCAGTAGCAGATCTGGAGGACAGCGGACGGCGGCTATGCGCCATAGCTGCCGTCGGACCGTCTGCAAAAGTGTAAACGCGTATCGGCGGTAGCTAGCTCAGCGTCGCCAACAGGCGCGCGGCAGCCTTCAAATCTTCCGTACTCGCGCCTTCTACGAAATGCTCCGCAACCGATTGCAAGAGCTCGCGAGCGCCGTCGATCTCGCCTCGCGCGGCCATCAACGTTGTCATGTCAATTGCGGTTCGCAGCTCCCATGCCCGCGCGCCCTGACTCCGGCTCAACTCCAGTGCCTGCATTAGGTATGCGCCGACCTCGTCGCGATTGCGTCCCGACAGTTGTTGGAGAAGAAGGCCTCCCTTCATCCGCAGCAACTCCGGAAGGTACAATTGGTCACCGTTCTTTTCGACTTGACCGACTGAATGAGCGATCAGCGCGGCTGCTTCGCCGACCTGACCGATCGCGGATAGTCCTCTAACCAGCGAGAGGTTGAGCTCGGTCGTGAGCAATTCGTAAGGTGCTGCGTGGAGCTTTTGGAGAGAACTCTGGAGGCCCCCGACCCCACCTGTCGCATCCCCGTGCCGGATTGCGACTTCGCTTTTGAATCCCCGACCGACCAGCAGATAAGGGGCCATGGAATGGGACTCGGCGCGGGAAATCAGCATGTCGATGTGTGCCTCCGCGCTCTCCAGTTCCCCGGCCCACAGGAACACCGATATTCCCCAGATCAGGGCGATCGCCAGAGTCAGCGAGTGGTCCATGGCGGCGGCCTCTTCGACGGCCTGTCGAGCACGTTCCATGGCTTGGTCCGGATGGCCTTGCAGCCAAAGGTTCCTCGCCAGGATAGCCTTGGCCAGGATTTTGCCCTCGAAACCGAGATAGACCGTTGTGGTTCGCTGAGAGCGTGGCCCACGATCCAGCGCTGCCTCAAGCTCCGCGCGGGCTTCGGCCAGGTCACCACGAAGGTGAAGCGATATCCCCAGAATGGTATGCGCCAACGCAATCGCGACCGGATCCTCCAGGGTCGCGGCTATGGCTGAACAGCGTTTTGCAAACTGGAGGGCGGTCACGAAGTTGCCTGTCCGCAGGTGGAACATGTTGAGCGGACCCAGCAGGCGCACTTGATCCAACGTATCACCGCGTTCTTCGGCGATCGCCAGGCTTTTCTCCAGGGCGACGCGCGCCGCATCACGCCCTCCGCGCATGAACATCAGGGACACACCCAAGGCTGCCTGGAGATGCATCTCGTCAAGTCCGCCAAGAGCGGCATCGTCGAGAGCGAATATCGCGCGTTCTGACCAGCGATGACACTCCGGCAACAAGGACATCGCCAGGAAAACAGGCGCGGCAGCAGTGGCAAGTCCGATGCCGATATCGGCGTTTCCGCCCTCGCCGAAGCACCATTCCAGAGCGGCCCGCACATTGTTGATGGCGGCGAAGTGAGGAGCCCGCTCCTCGCCGGTCGCCAGACCTGGCCACTCGATACCTGTTTGCTCAAGCCATCTTCGATAGTAGGCGGCGTGGCGCACCGCTAGATCGGCGGCCTCGGCGTCATCTATGCTGATATCGAGGACGTAGGCGCGCGTGGTATCCAGGAGCCGATAGCGCATCATCGCTCCGAGCGGGCGCGTCGCTATGATCGACTTGGCAACAAGACTATCCATTGCATTAAGAACGGTCGATCTGTCGAGGGCAGCGCTTGTGACGACTTCCAAGACCGCATCGAGCGTGAAATGACCAAGGAATACAGCGAGCCTGCGAAGCACTGCGCGCTCCATGTCGGTAAGTAGCCCAAAGCTCCAATCCAGCGTGGCCTGCAGGGTCTTTTGACGCGGTGGCGCGGTCCGCGATCCCAGCCATAGCAAAGTCAGACGTTGATCGAGAAGCGCGGCGGTTTGTTGCAATCCATAAGACTCGACCCGCCGGGCCGCCAACTCGATTGCAAGCGCCACACCGTCAAGCTTTCGACAGATGCTTGCGACGATCAGGGCCTCCGCATCGCTGACATCCAAGCGCGCGCCACTTGCCACCGCGCGCTCCACGAACAGTTGAATGGCCGGGAACGTCTGGACAACCGCCGCCGTAAGCCTTGGGTCGTCCGGCGGACAGGCAAGGGCATCCAATCGGTAGATATGCTCGCCTTCGACCCGAAGCGCTTCGCGACTTGTTGCCAGAATGTGGACCTGCGACGCCGCGTCGATGATGCTTGCGGCCAGAGGCGCCACCGCATCGACGAGATGCTCGCAGGTATCGAGGATCAAAAGCATCCGCTTGTTGCGCAGGTAGGCGATCAGATTGGGCGTCGCGTCACTCGATTGAACCGACAGCCCAAGCATGGAGGCAACGGCTGTCGTCACCAGGTCGGGATCGCCGAGCATTCCCAGGTCGACGAACAGCACAGCGCCCGCGAAGGCGTCAATGAGGTGATGTCCGACCGCGATCGCGACGGTGGTTTTGCCGACGCCGCCCGCGCCAACGATTGTGACGAAGCGCCCCGCATTCAGTCGAGCCGACAGCTGGAGAACGTCGTCGTCCCGGCCAACCATTCGGCCCAAGCGGCTCGGAAGATTCGCGTGCGGAAAACTGGCGGCAGCTGCAGGCTCTTCATCGCGCGGACCGCCGATCTGCGAGACGGGCGCGATGAAGCAATAACCCCGCCCTGGTAGTGTCGCGATGTATCGTGCGCCGTCCTTTCCGTCACCCAGCGCCTTGCGGAGCCTGGTCATGTGAAACCGCAGGCTGCCTTCCTCGACTACGACATCGGGCCAAACCCGCGACATCAGATCCTTTTTGCCGACGATTTCATTCGGCGTGGAGATCAGGGCAATGAGAATGTCCAGTGCACGCGAGCCCAGCGCCAAGGGAGAGCCGTCTTTTGTGACGAGCCTTTCGCGCGCAACCAGATGGAAAGGACCGAACGACAGTCCGTCCTTGGCCTGACCTGCCACTATCGTCATGGCGCTTCTCTCGGAGCCGCCCGCCACCAAGCCGATAGTCTAAGTCAAGTACAGCACCTGCACCATAGGCGAACGGTGGCAGGACCCCGCTGCCCGGAGCCACCAGCGCTGACAGCCACTAACAGGGGGCTCACAACACATAACGGGCGATTCTCGTCCTGTGGGCGTAAGTTTTCGGCAGCACCGAGCACCCCCCAGGAGAGACCCATGAATACGACCAAGACTCCCGAACTAATCGATCAGGACCGCCGCCTGGTTTTGAGCACGGCCGCAATGGGCATTGCCGCCGTAGGTACTGCCAGCCTGCTCCCATCGGTCGCCGCAGCCGCGGGCGATGCGATCCGGCCCTTCAAGGTCAGCTTTCCTCAGGAGGAAATCGACGAGCTTAGCCGACGCGTCGCCGCGACCCGCTGGCCGGACCAGGAGAATGTGGCCGACGACACCCAGGGCGTGCAGCTCGCCACAATGCAGAAGCTCGCGAAGTACTGGGCGACGGATTACGACTGGCGCAAGATGGAGACCCGGCTCCATGCCCTGCCGCAGTTCATCACCGAGATCGACGGGCTGGACATCCACTTCATCCATGTCCGCTCCAGGCATGAGAATGCCTTGCCGATCATCGTCACGCATGGCTGGCCTGGCTCGATCATAGAGCAGCTGAAGGTCATCGAGCCACTCACCAATCCAACTGCATACGGCGGGACCGAGGCGGATGCGTTCCACGTGGTGATCCCGTCCTTGCCGGGCTATGGGTTCTCCGGCAAGCCGACGGCACCTGGCTGGATCCCTGCCCGTATCGCCAAGGCGTGGGCTACGCTGATGCAGCGTCTCGGCTACACGAAATACGTCGCACAGGGCGGCGACTGGGGCAACGCCGTGTCGGAGACGATGGCGCTGCAAGAGCCTCCGGGCTTGCTTGGCATCCACACCAACATGGCTGCCACCGTGCCCGCCGACATCTCGAAGGCGCTTGCCGCCAGCGGCCCGGCGCCCGCCGGCCTCTCGCCCGACGAGAAGCGCGCCTGGGACCAGCTCGACGACTTCTACAAGAACGGGCTGGGCTACGCGATCGAGATGAACAATCGCCCGCAGACGCTCTACGGCATCGTCGACTCGCCGGTTGGTCTCGCAGCGTGGATGCTCGACCACGACATCCGCAGCTACGAGCTGATCGCACGCGTCTTCGACGGGCAGGCGGAAGGGCTGACGAAGGACGATATCCTGGACAATGTCACGATGTACTGGCTGACCAACACGGCGATCTCCTCGGCGCGTCTTTACTGGGACAACGCGCACCACCCGACGGGAGGCTTCTTCGACCCCAGGGGCATCAAGATCCCGGTCGCTGTGAGCGCCTTCCCGGACGAGATCTACCAGGCGCCGCAGAGCTGGGCTGAAAAGGCGTATCCGAAGCTTATCCATTACAACCGGCTCCCCAAGGGCGGCCATTTCGCAGCCTGGGAGCAGCCCGCGGCCTTCACCGCCGAACTCCGGACGGCATTTCGTCCGCTGCGCCAGCAAATCTGAACCCCTCACAGGGTTCCGCTTGCAGTCACACCTGCTCGACTGTCCAAGGCAACCCGATTGAACCCGGGATAAAGGAGAACGCCATGTCAGCAATCGCGCAATCTTCCGCATCGCACGAACCCATCACGAAGATGGCAGCCCCCGTCGAGGACCATGAAATCGTCGATTCAAGCTTTACGGCTATCATCAACGCGCCGATCGAGAAGATTGACATTCCCAACTGGTGCTTCGCGCTGTCCGAACATGAATATCAGGGGTGTTCGCCTGCCCACATAGCGGCGGGTTTCACGACGGCGCCGGATGGCAAGCGCATGTCGATCAATGTCGAGATCATCGGCGGCAGCCTGATGGTGCAACACTATGTCGAGACGCTTGGCCGCAAGGATCACCTCATCCTGGAGTCGGTTTCAGACCTCTTCACGCCTACGGGCCGCACCACGATCCATGTGCATTGGGAGCTGAGCGTCAAGGCTATCGACAGTCGCCGATGTGAGTTTACCAACCACGTCCGGTCCTGGGCCACGAAGGAATTCATGGCCTTCTTCGAGCGCCAGGGCATCCCGTTCGAGGTGCTTCGGTCACAGCGCCAGCCCATGTCGATCGCTCACAACAAGGGCGAGACGCCGCTTTTTGCGGCCAGCATCGAACGAGCCGCGCTCAGGAACTGAGCGGCAGCATCTTTCTTGTGATGTAGCCGCTCCATGGAGGAGGCACAATGACGAGGCACGCACATGACCGGGAGGTCACCGCACTTCTGGTGATCGATCCGTACAACGACTTCATTTCCGATGGGGGCAAGATATGGCCCCGCATCCGGGCTGTCGCAGAGGCGAACGGCTGCGTGCCTCACATGCTGCAAGTCCTGAATGCCGCGCGTCAAGCTAAGCTTCGCGTCTTCTATGCAATGCATCATCGATACCGTCCGGGCGACTATGAGACATGGACTTACGTCGCGCCCGTCCAGAAGAGAGCATGGAAGAGCAAGAGCTTTGAATACGGCACCTGGGGCGGCGAGATTCGGTCCGAGTTCGAGCCCAAGCCAGGCGAAACCGTCGCCACCGAACATTGGTGTTCCAGTGGGTTCGCCAATACGGATCTGGATCTGCAGCTGAAAAGGCACGGAATCCAGAAACTCATTGTCATCGGACTGATCGCACACACCTGCGTCGAAGCGACCGTTCGCTTCGCCGCCGAGCTCGGCTACGACGTAACCATGGTGAGGGACGCGACGGCAGACTACTCGGATGAGGAGATGCACGCGGCTCTCGACATCAACATGCCGAACTACGCCAGCGCGATTGTCACGACAGACCAAATCATCGACTCGATTTCTGCCGTCCAGACCTCGGCCGCCGAGGCGTAGTGATGATCGATCTCACACGCGAGGGAATGGCCAACCGTGCGCATCTCACTCTGCACACCGGCGGACCGTTTCCGTGCGCTCGATGCGTCAAAATACGTCGAAGAGAACTTGGCTCTGGCCGACATGCAGCAGAGAGATCCAGAACAGGCTCGGTCATTACGTGGCAACGATCGGGCAGGACCAGGTCCCACCCAACTGGAAAGAAAACGACCATGTCAGACATCGCAACGGCCCGTCAGGGCGAAAAGACCTCCGACACCGCAAGCGCACGTCCCGTCGACCTGAAGTTCGAGGTTGTCGTTATTCCGGTCGCAGACGTCGACCGCTCCAAGCAGTTCTACGAGGGCCTCGGCTGGCGGCTCGATGCCGACTTCGCGGTCGGCGACATGTTCCGGGTTGTGCAGTTCACGCCTCCGGGCTCGCCTGGCTCGATCCACTTCGGCAAGGCTGTCACCTCGGCCGCGCCGGGGTCGACACAGGGTCTCTATCTCATCGTGTCCGACATCGTAGCGGCGCGCGCCGAGCTCATCGCTCACGGTGCAGATGTGAGCGAAGTGTTCCACCGTGCCGGTCCGGGACAGCCTGCTGTCAATGGTCGGGACCCGGAGGGACGCAGCTACGTCTCCTTTGCAACGTTCAGCGATCCCGACGGGAACGGCTGGCTGCTCCAGGAGATCACCATCCGGTTTCCGGGCCGGATCGACTCGAAGGCGACGAGCTTCGCCTCCGAGGGCGACCTGGCCGCCGCAATGCGCCGCGCGTCGGTCGCCCACGGAGAGCACGAGAAGCGGACCGGCGGCCAGCGCGACGAGAACTGGCCGGACTGGTACGCCGAATACATGGTGGCCGAGCAGTCTGGCGAGGAACTGCCGCAGTAGGACGAGCTTCCAGACGGCGGCACACTGCCGCCGTATTCGTCCGCGGCCTGCGGAGATCGTGGCAGCCTGACGGCCTTTATCGGAGGAAATCATGAGTACCGCAGCCATCCCCACTCAGCGCGAACCTGAACTTCTTGGCCAGACCGTCGTCGTCATCGGCGGTAGCGCCGGCATCGGTCTGGAGACCGCCCGGCGTGCCCGCGCCGAAGGCGCCCGCGTCATCCTCACCGGACGCAATCGCGACCGCCTCGATCAAGCAGCGCGCGAGATTAGCGCTGAGGGCACCGCCGCCTTCGACGCCAACGATGCGACCCAGCTGAAGTCGTTCTTTCAAGATCTGCCGGACTTGATCGACCATGTGATGGTTACTGCCGGCGCTCCCCATTATCGCTCACCCCTCGAAATTCCTCCCGAGGAGGCACGACACGATCTCACGGACCACCTATTGCTCGCGCTCAATGTGGCACGCAGCGCCGCTGGCAAGGTCGGGTCGGCCGGCTCACTGATATTCATGGGCGGCACGGGCGCACGCCGCCCAAAACCAGGCCTCGCGATCGTCTCGACGGTTACCGTCGCGTTCCCCGCGCTCATCGCCAATCTCGCGCTCGAGCTCGCGCCGATACGCGTCAACCTGATCGCCGCAGGCTTCGTCGACACGCCACTGTCGGCGTCGCTGCTCGGCGACAACCTCGACAAGCGGCGCGACGAACTGCGCGGGACGCTGCCAATCCGACGTGTCGTCGGACCGGCTGATGTCGCCGCGCTCGCCGTTCACATCATGAGCAACACGGCGCTGACGGGCGCGACATACGACGTCGACGGCGGCCAGCAGCTCGTCTCGTGACTACGCAGGAACAAAGCACATTGCCTCATCACAAAGAGACATCACTATGAACACGATCAGTGTTTGCGACAAAATCGATAAGCGCCGCCGTCGCCTGATCGGTGCAGCCGCAATGGGCATGACGCTTGCCGAACTCGGCATGACCGCGACAGCGAAGGCGGCGCCCAGCGGAGTCGACCAGACGACGGCGGCTGCGATGCACACGGCAAAGAACTCGTTCGGCGCACCCAGGCAGATCGATGCCGGTGTCCTTAATGTCGGCTATGCAGAGGGCGGCCCTGCCGACGGTCCGCCCGTTATCCTTCTCCATGGCTGGCCTTACGACATCCACACATATGTCGACGTTGCGCCCATTCTGGCGGTGAAAGGCCGCCGTGTGATCGTGCCCTACCTGCGCGGATACGGCACGACGCGGTTCCTGTCGGACGAGACGATGCGCAATGGTCAGCAGTCGGCCATTGCTGCCGACATCGTCGCACCGATGGATGCGCTGGGTATCGAGAAGGCGACGATTGCCGGCTGCGACTGGGGCGCTCGGACGGCGAACATCATCGCCGCCCTGTGGCCGGAACGCTGCAAGGCGATGGTCTCGGTGAGCGGCTATCTCATCGGCAACCAGCAAGCCGGCAAACTGCCGCTGCCGCCGAAGGCCGAGCTGCAATGGTGGTACCAATATTACTTCGCTACCGATCGCGGCCGTATCGGCTACGAGAAATATACGCGCGATTTCGCCAGGCTGATTTGGCAGCTCGCCTCGCCGCAATGGAATTTCGATGAGCCCACGTTCGAGCGGAGTGCTGCGGCCTTCGACAATCCGGATCACGTCGCGATCGTCATCCACAATTATCGCTGGCGGCTCGGCCTGGCAGAAGGCGAGGCGCAATATGATTCACTGGAGCAGCGGCTTGCTCAGGCACCCGTCATCTCCGTGCCCACGATGACGCTCGAGGGCGACGCCAATGGCGCGCCGCATCCGGACGCCAGCGCTTACGCCAAGATGTTTTCAGGCAAATATAGCCACCGGGTAGTCATGGGCGGCATTGGACACAACCTACCTCAGGAAGCGCCACAGGCCTTTGCCGACGCCGTTGTCGAGGTCGACGCGTGATCGAGTTCGCGGCGCCGCCCCTCCGGCAGGTACGACAACCACCAAAAGAATGCCTATGAACCCGATCGCAAGGGTTGTTTACACGGCCAGGACCGCAACCACAGGTGGCCGCGAGAATGGCGCCTCGCGCAGCTCTGATGGCCTTCTGGACATCAGGCTTTCCATACCCGGATCGGCGCGCATCGGCACCAACCCGGAGCAACTGCTTGCAGCCGGCTGGTCGGCCAGCTTCGCAAGCGCGGTTGCGTCTGTGGCTCACGAACAAAAAATTACGCTGCCGGCCGGAGTGAGAATCGATGCCGAGGTTGATCTGAATCTCGGGGACGACGGCTACTCTCTCAGCACTCGGCTCAACGTCAGCCTGCCTGGCGTGGAGTACAATACCGCACGAGCCCTGATCGACGAGGCGCACGACATTTGTCCGTACTCGAAAGCGACGCGCGGCAACGTGCAAATTGCGATCAACCTGCTCTGAGTGGATTGCATCGATCGTTGAAGCAATTGGCATGGCCAGGGTTACATTTTGGATCATTCCTTCTCGCCAAGGTCTACAAAAACCTGCCACGGCATCGCACCTGTGAGAGGGCATCCAGCACAAATACGCTCAGGATGACAGGAGGGGTATCCCTCCGGTCACCGTGATAATCCCTTCTGAGCGCGAAATGTCCGCTCTGGCTCATGAGCTGTCACCGCCGGCGTCTGCACACGGCGCGGCAAAATCCGCTGCTCAACGAAAGCGTCAAATCCAAAGGCGGGCACCGGAACGGGCAAGCCGACGCTCGGCAAAACCAGCAGGAGCCGTGAGCAATCCCGCCTCCGCGCTTCCGTCAGCTCAGAAGATCGAGTCTGTGATCGCCTTGACCGGGCCGAGCAGGATCGATCCTTCCGGCACGCCGGCGTCGATCGGGATGGCTTTGCGGTTTGCTGTGGCCACCATCGGCTGGCCGATGTCGGCCGTCACCACGACCGGGGTCTTGTTCGGCACTCGGTCGTAGAGATCGATAATGTCCTGGTTCATCAGGCGAACACAGCCCGACGACACCGACTTGCCGATCGACCGCCATTCCGGCGAACCGTGCAAGCGGTAGAGCGTGTCCTGGTTGCCCTGGAAGAGATAGAGCGCCCGCGCGCCAAGCGGGTTCTTGAGCCCACCGGGCATGCCGCCATTCTCGGCGCTGTAGGGTCTCAACTCCGGCTGCCGCGCTATCATGTCGTCCGGCGGCGTCCATTTCGGCCATTTCTGCTTCCATTGGACCACCGCATCGCCCGACCATTCGAAGCCGGCGCGGCCGAGGCCGACACCGTAGCGGATCGCCTGGCCGCCCGGGCGCACCAGATAGAGGAAGTGATTGGTGGTGTCGACGACGATGGTGCCCGGCTGCTGCCCGGTCGGATCGTCAACGATCTGGCGCAGGAACTGCGGGTCGATCTTGTCGACCGGTATGGCCGGCAGCTCGAAGCCGCCATCCGACATCGGCCCATACATCGTCACATAGTCGCCGAGCGCCGGCTCGACATAGGTCGGCGGCGGCGGCTCGACCGGTTGTTGCGACAGCGTGGTGCAACTGGAGACCGCGACCGAGGCGGCGCCAAGGGCGGCCGCGTTGAGAAAACCGCGACGGCTAAGGCGCAGAGAGGACGATGGGGATGTGAACATGATTGCCTTTTTTAAGTCTTAAATCGCAACAAAGCGTGAATGCGCCCGGTTGCGCGCGGTTGCCCGAGCAATGCCCGGCGCGATAGGCGGTTCCAATTCTGGCCGCAGGGTGGACAAACAAAGGCAAAGCTGTGACTGGATCGTCACTGTTGCGCCGAGGCAACATGTCCGGCCGTCAAACCCCGGCGACCAGACCTTCAAGGGACGGCAGGATCAGGGCCGGTGGAAAATCCCGGTATTCCTCTGGCTGATTGGCGCGGTTGATCCACACCGTCCTGAAGCCGAATTTGGTGGCGCCGGCGACGTCCCAGCGGTTGGATGACTGGAAAGAGACAGCGCCCGGATAGAGGCGCCAGCCCGTGGTGACCATGTCGTAGACCGACGGATCGGTCTTGAAGCGCCTGACGCTGTCGACGGAAAAGACGTCGTCCAGGACCTGGTCGAGCGCGGCGGATTTGACGGCCGCTTCCAGCATCTCAGGCGAACCGTTGGACAGGATCGCCAGCCTTGCCCCCGATGCCTTGAGCGCCTTGAGCACGGCCGGCACCTCCGGATAGCAGTCCAGCCGCCAATAAGCCTCGAGCAGCTTCGCTTTCAGTCCGGCATCGGCGGACGGAACCTTGCGCAGGGCGAAGTCGAGGGCCTGCTCGGTGAGCTGCCAGAAATCGGCATAGGCCCCCATCAGCGTCCTGACCCAGGAATATTCCAGCTGCTTGGCGCGCCAGATCTCGGACAGCAACTGGCCGTCCGGCCCGATCTGGTCGGCGTGACGGCGCACGGCCGCATGCACGTCGAACAGCGTGCCATAGGCGTCGAAAACGTAAGCCGCGAACTGCATTCGACAATTTTGAGGCCGCGTAAGGCAAGGCGCAAGCGCTGATTGCAGTCCGCCAGCCCGCTGGCCTCAACAAATCTCAGCCAAGCCGGTTGACGGCGGCCGCCAAAGCATCTTCCAATGCGCCGCAACAAGCATCGAACGGAACCTGGCAATGACACTGGCGACTGCGGCGCAATCCGCGACATGGACCTTCGTTGACGGAGACTGGTACGAGGGCAACGTTGCCATTCTAGGGCCGCGCAGCCACGCCATGTGGCTCGGCACCAGCGTGTTCGACGGCGCCCGCTGGTTCGAGGGCGTCGCCCCCGATCTCGATCGCCATGCAGCGCGGGTAAACGCCTCGGCGATCGCGCTCGGCCTGAAGCCGACGATGAGCACCGACAAGATCGTCGGGCTGACCTGGGACGGGCTGAAGAAGTTCGACGGCAAGACGGCAGTCTACATCAGGCCGATGTATTGGGCCGAGCATGGCGGCTATATGGGCGTGCCGGCCGACCCGGCCTCGACGCGTTTTTGCCTTTGCCTCTATGAATCGCCGATGATCTCGCCGGCGGGTTTTTCGGTGACGGTGTCGCCGTTCCGGCGCCCGACCATCGAAACCATGCCGACCAACGCCAAGGCCGGCTGCCTTTATCCCAACAACGGCCGGGCCATCCTAGAAGCCAAGATGCGCGGCTTCGACAATGCGCTCGTGCTCGACATGCTGGGCAATGTCGCCGAGACCGGGACCTCGAATATTTTCCTGGTCAAGGACGGCCATGTCCTGACGCCGGCGCCGAACGGCACCTTCCTGTCCGGCATTACCCGCGCGCGCACCATGGCCCTGCTAGGCGAATACGGCTTCACGACGACGGAAAAGACGCTGTCGATCCGCGACTTCCTGGAGGCGGACGAAATCTTCTCGACCGGAAACCACTCGAAAGTCGTGCCGGTCACCCGTATCGAGGATCGCAATCTGCAGCCCGGACCGGTGGCCAAGAAGGCGCGCAAACTCTATTGGGAATGGGCGCATTCGACTTCGCCCGGCTGACCCGCTAAAAAGCGGCCGGCGCTTCGTTTCCGGAGTTGTTCCAGACCAATCCAGTCCTATGTTAGTCCGGTATCGACACCGGATTTTTCCACGAGGGAGTACGACCGATGGCTTTTGAATTGCCCGCCTTGCCCTATGATTACGAGGCTTTGCAGCCTTATATGTCCAAGGAAACGCTGGAATATCATCACGACAAGCACCACAAGGCCTATGTCGACAACGGCAACAAGCTGGCCGCCGAGGCGGGCATGGGCGATTTGTCGGTCGAAGAGGCCGTCAAACAGTCCTTCGGCAAGAATGCGGGCCTCTTCAACAATGCCGCCCAGCACTACAATCACATCCATTTCTGGAAATGGATGAAGAAGGGCGGCGGCGGCAACAAGCTGCCCGGCGCATTGCAAAAGGCGGTCGACAGCGACCTTGGTGGCTACGACAAGTTCAAAGCCGACTTCACCGCCGCCGGCACCACCCAGTTCGGATCGGGCTGGGCCTGGGTCTCGGTCAAGGACGGCAAGCTGGCGATCTCGAAGACGCCGAATGGCGAGAACCCGCTCGTCCATGGCGCGACGCCGATCCTCGGCGTCGATGTCTGGGAACATTCCTATTACATCGATTATCGCAACGCCCGGCCGAAATATCTCGAAGCCTTCGTCGACAGTCTCATCAACTGGGACTATGTGCTCGAACTCTACGAAAAGGCCTGATCCGTTCCAGAAAGCCCCGGCAGAACCGGGGCTTTTCTTTTTCAGCATCAGAACGACAGCTGCAAAAATTTCACGCAAGCGTGAGGCGAAGCGTCGGAATTTTTAAGCCATCCTTGCCGTTTGTCATCGGGGTGGGACCGCATCCTGAACTGCCTTCAACATGGAGCCAAGTGAATGAGAAAGCTTATCCTCGCCATCTCGATGCTCGCCTTCGCTGGTTCGGCGGCATTTGCCGACCCGGTAGCCGACCGGCAGGCCCTGATGAAGGAACGTGGCAAGATCGCCGCCGGCTTGTCGAAAGTGGTCAAGGGCGAGACGCCCTACGACGCAGCTTCGGTGCTGACGGCGTTGCAGGCACTGCAGGTCAATGCCGAGAAATTCCATGCCGGCGTCGACACGCTTTTCCCGGCCGGCAGCGACACCGGCGACACCACGGCGTCCCCAAAAATCTGGCAGGACATGGCCGGCTTCAAGACGGCTGAAGGCAAGTACCTCGCCGACGTCAAGGCGGCGGTCGCCGCAGCACCTGCGGATGCCGACGCGTTGAAGGCGCAGTTCAACACCATTGGCGGCGGCTGCGGCAACTGCCATCAAAACTACCGGGTAAAAAAAGGCTGATAGCGGGCAATGCGCTTGCTGAAGAAATTTGTCGGCGCCGCCCTCGTTCTGGGCGGCGCGGCCGCGATTGCCGGCTGGTTCCTGTCGGCTCCGGTCAGGCTCGATGCCGCAACGCTGGCTGAGCTTGGTCCTGGCGACGCCGCCAGGGGCAAGCGCATCTTCTACGCCGGCGGCTGCACATCCTGTCATGCCAAGCCTGGCTCGCAAGGCGACGCCCGTCTTCAGTTGGCGGGCGGCCTTGAACTCAAGACGCCATTCGGCACCTTCGTGCCGCCGAACATATCGCAGGATACCAGGGACGGCATCGGCGCCTGGTCGGTCGAGGATCTTGCCAACGCCATGCTGAAGGGCGTGTCGCCGTCGGGCGAGCATCTCTATCCGGCATTTCCCTATACTTCCTACGCGCGCATGAAGCCGGCCGACATTGCCGATCTCTATGCATTCCTGAAGACGTTACCCGCGGTCGCCGGCAAGCCGCCCGCCAATTCGCTGGCATTTCCCTTCAATGTCCGACGCGGTCTTGGCTTGTGGAAGCTGCTCTATTTGAGTGACCAGCCGGTCGTTTCCTTTCCCGACGGCACACCGGATCCGGTGGTGACAGGCCGCTATCTGGTCGAAGGCCCCGGCCATTGCGGCGAATGCCACACGCCGCGGGATCTTGCCGGCGGCACCAGGAAGAGCCAATGGCTGGCAGGTGCGGCCGCGGCCGAAGGCAGCGGCATCGTGCCGAACATCACGTCGGGCGAGGGCGGCATCGCGGACTGGTCCGAGGCCGACATCGCCAACTATCTCGAAACCGGCTTCACGCCGGATTTCGATGCGGTCGGCGGCGCAATGGTCGACGTGCAGCGGAACATGGCCGTGCTGACCCCGGACGACCGCGCGGCGATCGCCGCCTACCTGAAAGCCGTGCCGCCGCACCCCAACGGCTATCCGGCGCGCAAGAAGCCGTCGAGCTGACGGCCGTTGCGTCAGCGGTCGCCGAGAAAGTCGAAGCCGGTTTCGAAGAAGTGATTGTAGTCGCAGGTCATTTCCTCGCCGGGCGCAATGTCGCGCAAGGCATAGGTCTCCTCCGGCTGCGAGACGTCGCAATTCGGGCTGTCGGCATGGTTCATGTAGCGCGCATCGTCGGCTTCGAAGACGATGTAGTTCGGGTCGCGCCGGTCCGGATAGGCGTAGCGGTCGAGATAGGTTCTGACCGGCCCGGTTTCCCGCTCGTAGGCCGCTACCTCGATGCGCCGGTCGTATTTCGGGTCGAGCTTCCAGACCAGCGTGCCGCGGGCAATGTGGTTCTTGGCAAAGACGCCGATGCCCTGGATGGGCGATTTGTCGAGATAGACATCGACGAGCAACATGGCAGATCCTTGGGTGATTGTGTGTTGGCGCGGCTGTGAAAAGGCCGCGCACTGGGTAGCGCGCGGCCTTTGCAATTGCGAGCGGAAAATCAGCTGTGCCTGCCCATTATCCGAAGCCTCGTACGGCTCGTCGCCTGTCGAGACCCTAGCGCTGTTGCAGCGCCAGCCGGATGCCTAAGGCGCAATAGATACCGCCGACAGCCTTGCCTTGCCATCTCAGCACCGTCGGGTTTCGGCGCAGGAATGCACCGAGGCCGCCCGCACCCACGGCGAAAACCACCGTGCTGACGAGGCCCAACAGAACAAAGATGACGCCCAATATCGCCAGTCGAAGCATCACCGATCCGTTTTCAGGCCGCACGAACTGCGGAAGAAATGCGAGGAAGAAAAGTGCGGTCTTGGGATTGAGAACCTCGGTCAAAACAGCCTGCCGAAATGCTTTGGCAGCGGGGATCGCGAGTGCGCCGGCGGCCGGATAGGCCGGCGTTTTCTCGATGATCGCGCGAATGCCGAGATAAATGAGGTAGGCTGCGCCGATGTACTTCACGATGCTGAAAAGCGCCGCCGACGTGGCAATGATCGCCGAAATGCCGACGATCGCCATGAAGGTGTGAACCACGTCGCCGGCCGCGATCCCCGCGCCGGTCGCGATGCCAACCCTGGTTCCGGAACTAGTAGCCCGCGCCACGGTCAGAAGGGTGGCCGGACCCGGGATGAAGACAAAGCCAAGCACAACCGCGACATAAGCTATCAACGTGGCGAGATCGATCATTGGTGGGCTCCGCAACTCTCACCGCCAATGAAGCCACGTCGCGGAACGGAAGGCAATGACCGCTCATCCGCCGATGTTCACGCCGCAAGCTCGGCCTTGCCTGTCACCTTGAGCGCGAAGGCGTAGGTGAAGGCGATTTCCTCCAGTCTTGAAAACCGGCCGGAGGCGCCGGCATGGCCTGAATCCAGGTTGATCTTGAACAGCACCGGATTTTCACCCGTCTTGCGGTCGCGCAGCCGCGCCACCCATTTGGCCGGCTCCCAATAGGTGACGCGCGGGTCGGTCAGGCCGGCCAGTGCCAGGATCGGCGGATAGTCGAGTGCGGCGACATTGTCGTAGGGCGAGTAGGCGGTGATGGTCCGGTAATCCTCCGCCGACGCGATCGGATTGCCCCATTCCGGCCATTCCGGCGGCGTCAGCGGCAAGCTGGCGTCGAGCATGGTGGAGAGCACGTCGACGAAGGGAACCTCGGCGACGATTCCGCCGAAGCATTGCGGCGCCATGTTGGCGACCGCGCCCATCAGCATGCCGCCGGCCGAACCGCCTTGCGCAACGATGCGGTCATGCTGCGTATAGCGTTCGGCGACGAGGTGGTGGGCGGCAGCGACAAAATCGGTGAACGTGTTCATCTTGTTCACCCGCTTGCCGTCGTCGTACCAGCCATAGCCCTTGTCCTTGCCGCCGCGAACATGGGCTATCGCGTAGACAAAGCCGCGGTCGACCAGCGAAAACAGATTGGTGTTGAACGCGGCCGGCACGGTGATGCCATACGAGCCGTAGCCGTAAAGCAGGCAAGGGGCGGACCCGTCGAGCGGTGTGTCGCGGTGATGGAGGAGCGAGATCGGCACCAGTTCGCCGTCGGCGGCAGGTGCCATCAGCCGGCGCGTGACGTAGTGCTCCGGGTCGTGGCCGGACGGCACTTCCTGGGTCTTGAGCAGCACCCGCTCGCGGGTGCGCATGTTGTAATCGAAGACCTGCGCCGGGGTCGTCATCGACGAATAGGAAAAGCGCATGATCTCGGTATCGTATTCGTAGGAGCCGGACAGGCCGAGCGAGAAGGCTTCCTCGTCGAAGGAGATCAGGTGCTCCTCGCCGCTCTTGCGGTCGCGCACGACGATGCGCGGTAGGCCTTCCTTGCGCTCGAGCCGGACCATGTGGTCCTTGAAGCCGATGACCGAAAGGATCAGCCGGCCCGCTTTGTGCGGCACCAGTTCCTGCCAATTGGCGCGCACCGGATCATGGGCCGGCGCCGTCATGATCTTGAAGTCCTTGGCGCCGTCGGCATTGGTGAGGATGAAGAAGATGTCGCCGCCTTCCTCGAGTTCGTACTGCAGGCCGGTCTGGCGCGCCGCAACCAGCTTCGGCTCTGCGAACGGATCGTTGGCGCTCATGATACGGTATTCCGAGGTCTCATGGTCGTTGATGCCGATCATGATCCACTCGTTGGAGCGCGTGCCGCCGACATCCATAAAAAAGCCGGGATCGGTCTCCTCGTAGATCAGCCGGTCGTTATCAGGACCGTCGCCAAGCGCATGGAACAGCACTTTGGAAGGACGGTGGTTGGGGTCGAGGCGGGTGTAGAAAAAACCGTCATTGCCGGCATCCCACACACCGCCGCCGCCGGTGTCCGGGACCCTGTCCGCCAGATCGTTGCCGCCGGCCAGATCGCGGACGCGCAGCGTGTAGAATTCGGAACCCTTGTCGTCGAAGGCCCAGAGCAGCTTGCTGTGGTCGTGCGAATGATCGACGCCGCCCAGGCGGAAATAGGGCTTGCCCTCGGCCTCGGCATCGCCGTCGAGCAATATCTGCTTGTCGCCGCCGTCACGCGCCGTGCGGAAATAACGCGGCTGCTGGCCGCCAAGCTTGAAGGAGGAGCCGTAGGCGTAAGGTCCGTCCTTCATCGGCACGGAAGAATCGTCTTCCTTGATGCGTCCCTTCATTTCCGCGAAAAGCTGCTTCTGCAGTTGGACGGTATCGGCCATCAGCGCCGCCTGGTAAGCATTCTCGGCTTCGAGGTGGGCGCGGATTTGGCCGTCGAGCAGGGACGGATCCCTGAACATCTCTTGCCAATTGGCGGCCCTCAGCCAGGCATAATCGTCCGTCCGCGTTATGCCGTGATGCGTGTCGAAGATCGGCCGCTTCTCCGGCTGCGGCGTGGCGGTCGGAAACACTGGGGTTCTGGTCATTGCGTCTCGCTGTGGAAGCTACTTGAATGGCGAATGAACACGCCGAGCAGCGCGGGTTCAAGGGCTATGATCTATCGTCGTGGTGGCTCGAGAGGACGGGCTGGAGGAGCGGATAACGAATATTTCTTCTCGGACTGCCGCGGTTCTCGCCGTCGCTGCGATGACCCTGCCAGTGCCGGTCAATCTCATGCAACTGCCTTCGCGGCTTTGCAAGTGGCCGATATGGCTGGGTCTACGGAAATACATTACCCCCTTTCAATGACACAGCGCACCGCTCCGGCGACGGCTCGCGAGCAACAGTAACGCTTCGCAACCTATGATTTTACTGAATCCGCCGATCACCCTGGCTGTAATGCCGCCGGCAGGGTCAAGCATCGAACTCTATTTACCTGCTGCCGTTTGTGTAATTGCTGCTTGCCGCCGCGTCAGTCGATGCTGGTCTGACCAGAAAAAACGGCAAAGTTACACTTTGCACGAAAGAGTGAAGCTGAATGAGGAATATTTGACTTGTATCGCTGAATAGACCGCAAGACGCGAATTGACTTACTTGGCGCTCAGGCTCATTAAGATGGCGCGACGCGAATCGCGGAGGCTTTTTCCTGCACAAGTTCGCGCGATGCCCTGCTTGCCAAAAATAGGGCGTAGACAGAAACAATTCTCGTTGGGACCTGAACGCCATGGATATTACCGAAACACCTTCCAGAAACAGTGACGCGCTGATCGAGCTCACCGCCGACGTGGTGGCCGCCTATGTCAGCAACAATCCCGTACCGGTCGGCGAACTGCCGAACCTTATCGCCGATGTCCACGCCGCTCTCGGGCGCGTCGGCGGGGCCGCCGAGCAGCCGCCTGCCGACAAGCAGAAGCCGGCGGTAAATCCGAAGCGGTCGGTGCATGACGACTACATCATCTGTCTCGAAGACGGCAAGAAGTTCAAGTCGCTCAAGCGTCACTTGATGACCCACTATGATCTGACGCCCGACCAGTATCGCGAAAAGTGGAACCTGGACCCGAGCTATCCGATGGTTGCGCCCAATTACGCGGCCGCCCGTTCGCAGCTCGCCAAGAAGATGGGTCTCGGCCGCAAGCGCAAGGGACGCTGACAAGGGGCTCTTCCGGTTTGATACTCAAACGGCGCCTGCGGGCGCCGTTTTCGCATTGGGGGGAGACCAAGCTTGGGCCGCCAGTTCTTCATGCCGCCGGCACCTGCCGTGCGTCAGGCGGTCTGCTTCAGCGCTGCCTCGGCGTCACGCTTGATGCGCTTGACCATCGAGCGAAGGCCATTGGCGCGCTGCGGCGACAGGTGCTCGTCAAGCCCGAGTGCCTTTAGCGTTGCCTCGGCGTCGGTCCTCTGGATTTCGCTGGCCGGCCGTCCCGAAAACAGCGCCAGCATGATGGCGACCAGGCCGCGCACGATATGGGCGTCGGAATCGCCCTTGAAGGTGATAACGGGGTCGGCACCCCCGCCCTGTTCGGTGGTCAACCAGACCTGGCTGACGCAGCCGGGCACCTTGTTTGCCGGTATGCGTTGCTCATCCGGAAACGGCGGCAGCGCTTCACCCAGTTCAATCACATAGCGATAGCGGTCTTCCCACTCGTCGAGCAGGGAAAAGTCGTCGCGGATGGTCTGGATCGTCGTCGTCATGCCCCCGGATATAGTCATCCGGCGCTGCCACGTCACGGAAAAAGAGGAGAAACGCCGCAGGCGCCGGGCATGGGGAGCCTTGCGGTCTGGCGATGAATTCGGCCGAAACAGTCTCAGTTCTTCGCCGGCAAGTGCAGTTTCGCCGGCAGATCGACTTTCGCCGGCAAGACGATTTCCCCCGGCACGCTGCCGGTAGTCGTCACTGTATCGGGTTCAGCGGCCTTGTCGTCCAGCATGGCAGCCGCGATCTTGACGGTCTCCCGGGCCCGGGCGGTGATGGTGTGCATTGCCGATTTGCCGGTCTCGCACACGTCCGGCTTGCGCTCGCAGATGCCGGCGATATCGCCGACGGCTTCGCGCGCCGCAAACAGCGCCTGGAGCGGTCCGACGCTTTCGCGGCCCGCATCATCGGCGCCGACACCCAGCGGTAGCGCCAGAAGCACCAGCGAAAACCAGAAAGCAGCTCTTATCAGAAAGCCCATCTGTCTGTCCTTTATGACGGTCATGCCTCCGAACCGCACGACCTGTACCGCGATACTGACACAGACGCGCAAAGGACGGCTTGTCCCGAAAGCAACAGTTTTCCTCAAATTTTAGGCAGATTCGAAACGAAGCGGTTTGAAGTTCATTTGCCTCGAATGGTTCAGATTTCATTCAGCAAATGATAACCATCCAACCGTTTGTTTTTCATGATCATTTTCTTAATCGGCGACAGTTTGATGCCATCGGCCGCAACGTCAGGCGCGGGCGTGCGGATAACGCTCCGTTTACTATGGCGGCAATTGCCCCGGTTTTTCCCCGCCGGTATCCCGATATTTGCAGCCTGCCGGGGGACGATCAGCCCAGCCTTATCCATTCCTTAAACGCTGGATGCGAGTTTCGGATCGACAAAAGCCGCCTGCAAAGCAGGGCCGTTCACGACCGGGTGCGTTGAGTTGAGTGCGATCAAGGCCAGATACGCCGAGTTGCCGGGCGCGATAGCCGCCGGTTGCGAACGGATGGTTCATCCGTCCGTGCTCGGCCAGAGCGATCGTCGCCGCCACAGCCGGTTCATTGGCGTCATGCTGGCGGCGCCTTTCTTCAGCGCGGGTGCAGCGGTGACGCTGGTGACGTCGGGAATGGGCGCGGCCGTGACTGTGGCTGCGATCTTTGCGGCGTTCGGCCTTTGCTGGTTCGCCGCCCTGCTGGTGGCGGCATCGGGCAAGATGGCCCTGGCCGGCCAACTCGCCTTGGTCGTCGGCAGCGTTGCCCTCGGTGCCCTTATCGCTGCCGCCGGCGGTGTGGCCTCGCCGGTTGCCTTGCTCGCGGTGGCGCTGCCGTTTGAAGCGTGGTGGATCGGCCAGTCGCGCCGTGCCGTGATCTGGGGCGCCATATCGGCCTTTGTCGCAGTCTTGCTGCAGCCTTTAGCCGGTTCCGTCTTGCCGCTCGACCACCAGACCGAAATCGCCGCATGGCACTGGCTGGTACCACTGGCCTGGGCACTCACGCTCATTCCGCGTATCGCTCCGCTTCGCGGCGCCGCCAACGCACAGCTCGATCCGGCCGGCAGCCACCGGCTCGAAGACCTCATCGACGCCGTCGTGCTGCGAATCGCGGCGCATGGCGAGGTTCTGGACGTCTCGGCTAAGGCACGCACTATGCTGCGGCTGCCGCCGGAGCTGCTTTTCGGCACCGGACTTTTCGATCGCATCCATCTGTCCGACCGCGTCCCGTATCTCAGTGCGCTGGCCGATATGCGCGATGGCGACCTGTCGACCCGGCTCGACCTTCGCGTAAGGTTGCCGCAGAGCAGCGGCGTGACGGCCGACAATTACCGGCCGTTCTCGCTCGAGATGATGCGCGCGCCGGGGCAGGAGACTGTCTTCACGCTTCTTCTGCGCGAGAACGACGAACTGGCCGGACGGCGCCAGGAGCTTGCCGCTGCCAATGAGGCGGCTGCCTCCGCCGAGGTGGCGAAAGGACGCTTCCTTGCCGTCGTCAGCCATGAGTTGCGCACCCCGCTCAATGCCATCATCGGCTTTTCCGACATGCTGCTGCACGAGATGTTCGGCAGCTTCAAGGATCCGCGCCAGAAGGAATATGTCGGGCTGGTCAGGGATTCTGGCCAGCACCTGCTTGCCGTCGTCACCTCGATACTCGACGTATCGCGGATCGAATCGGGCGCTTACGCGACCGAGCCGGAACCGTTCCGCTTCCGCGAAGCGGTCGAGATGTGCCAATCGATGATGCGCCTGCAAGCCGAGGCAAAGGCCATCGATCTGCAGGCCCAGATCGCGCCGGACGCAGGCGAAATAAATGCCGACCGTCGTGCCGTGCAGCAGATCCTGATCAATCTCGTCTCTAACGCGATCAAGTTCACGCCCGAAGGCGGCAATGTTGTCATCGGCGCCAAGCGCATCGGCTCGCGGCTGCATTTCTGGGTCCGGGACACCGGCATCGGCATCGCCGAGGAAGATTTCGCCAATCTCGGCAAGCCGTTCATGCAGATCCAGAACGACTATACCCGCCGTTTCGAAGGCACCGGGCTCGGGCTTTCGCTGGTGAAGGGGCTGGTGGCGCTGCACGAGGGCACCATGTCGATCGAAAGCATGCCGGGCGAGGGCACCACGGTGACGATCAGCCTTCCCGTGAACGGCCCGACGGGCCGCTCGGCGGAGAAGGCCGGCGTGGTGCCGATGTCCGCAGTCAAAGCCAAGGCGGACGGTGGCAAAGGGGAGAGCAATGGGTCGCTCCGCAAAACAGCCTAAGGCGGTCAAACGCCGCGGCAATGCCTTCGAGCACGGAGCGATGGCGCTGGGCAGCCTGATCTCGCGCAATCCTGTTGTGGTCGGCGGCTCCACCGCGTTCCTGGTGACGCTGTTCTACGTCTCGGCGAACGCGCTTTGGTACCAGCCTTTTCCGCATGCCGGCGCGTTTTTCGCCACGAGGAGTATCGAGCGCTTTTCCCGGGCGGACAGCGACGAGCCCGAAACCACCATCAATATCGTGCGACCGGCCGCTGCGCCGATCAAGAGCGACCCGGTCGTCGAGCAGGTCCAGGGCATATTGAAGGATCTCGATTTCTATTCCGGCACTGTCGACGGCATTCCCGGACCGAATACGCGCAAGGCCATCCAGGCCTATCAGCAGAAGGTCGGATTGAATGCCTCCGGCGAGATCGACAGCGTCCTGCTGGATCAACTGGGCGCCACGCCAAAGACCGCGGCCGTGGTACCGCATCCGGTGCCGCGGCCGGTCGAAACGGCCGCTGCTCCGGCCGCCATTCCGGTGTCCGCACCGGCAAATGCGACGGCGCCGGATCCCCGCATCGTCAAGATCCAGGCCGGACTGAAAGCGTTCGGCAATGACGACATGCAATTGGATGGCGTCGTCGGCGCGCGCACCAAGGCCGCGATCAAGGAATTCCAAGCGCTGTTCGGCTTGCCGGAGACCGGCGAGCCCGACGAGATCGTCTACGTCAAGATGCGCGAGATCGGCCTGACCAACTGAGGGTCGTGACGGCCGCTCGCCGGTCGCTCGGCAAAGACCGGTTACGGTTTTCCGGCCAATGCTGTAAGGACCGCCGCATGTCCAGGAATACTCCATGCGGGTAACCACCGATCTGTGGGTGTCGGCGCTGTTGCGCCGGGTTTTCAGCGCCGGCGGCTTTGCCGCCGTGGTCAAGCGCGGCGCGACGGAAGCCGGCGCGGTTTTCGTGCTGGCGCGGGGCAGGCAAGGGGAGATGGCGCTGTTCGGGCCGGCGCCGCAGACGAGTTACGATTCAGCCAGGCCGGACGACCGTTTTTTCAGCCTGCTTGGCGAAGGCGACGATGCCGCCATCTTCGACGCGCGGCTGGAGCGCGAGAAGAGATTCGATCCGGATATCTGGGTGGTCGAGATCGAGGCGGGCGCCATTCCCGTCGAGGAGCTTATCTCGGTCAAGGCGTCTTAACGGCAAGCGCTTCAGACGCGACGCGCCTTTGGGGTGGCGGTCATATCGGCGCTGTTCGGCTTGCGCAGGTCGGCATTTGCGGCGACGCGCCCAGGCTTGCGAACGATTTTCGACACGGTCTCGGCCTTCCAGCCGCGGAGCCTGTCCAACGCCGCGTCGCGGTGCAGCAGGCGGTAGCGGTCGAGGAAGATGCGGATCGCCTGCGGGTGCGGAAACTCGGTCGGATAGATGGCGGCCGTGATCAGGAACGCCTTGTCTTCGCTGAGGTCGAGCGCCCGCAAGGCGGCCAGCAGCGGTGTGTAATTGTGGCTCGCGGTGAGCGTCCGCGCCGTTGAAAAATCGACTTCGAGCGCATCGGCGAGCGCTGTCTGGAAGAATGCCGCATTGCCGGTCAGCGCGGTCTCGCGCAGATTGACATAGGTTTGTGGCTCGACGAACGGACTGATGGAAGCGCCGCTCTCGGCGCGCATCATGGATCGCAACCGGCGGCGTACAGTTTCAGCGGCATCGGAAGCCTCTTGCCTGTTGACCTCGCCCGCAACCACTTCGGCGTTTTCGGACGCGGCTTTGGCGGTTGTTTCCGGCTGCTGCTGCGACCGCACCAGCGTCGGCCTTTCGAGCACTTTGATGAGATCCGCGATCGTCTGATTGAGATCCTTGCGGCGGGCAATGGCACGGGCATGCGGCAGGCCGTGACGTCCGATCAGCGCGATCAGGTCGACGTCGCTGAGGGCGCGCGAGCGGATGAGCAGCGGAGCGGCGATGTCGACCCGCTCCTGGCAAAGCCGCCGCACCAGCGCGGCGGGTGCATATTCGCATTCGGAAAGGGCTGCCGCGACGTAGCGGCGCGATTCGACCGAGACATTCTCGAACAGCGGCAGCGTCAGGTCTTCGAGCTGCGCGATTTCCCGGCGCGAAGGCCGGGTGAGCGAGCAGAACGCCGATACCGCGGCGCGAAACAGCCTTTCGGCCTTTCCCGATTCAGCTCCTGCTGCGATTTGCCTGAAATCCGAAGCTGACACGAAGGATACGCCCGACACTCGACACGATCTGGACAGCGCTCTGCCGGGCTGAACCGGTTTCGCGTTTCCCAAGAACAAAGATCAATTTAGCGGCGATCCGTTAGCGCTCCGTTAACCTACTGCCTTCTTAATCGACTATGGAGGCGTTGCGTTGTGCTCCGGGGCAACCGAGAGGAATACGCGAACCATGGGCATGGTACTGTCTTTCGTGCCGCGAACGGCGGCAACCAATCGAGCACAACAAACCGCGCCGGCGGCAGTGATCATCTTTCCCGGGGTCCGCTACGAACAGCGGCCGCAGACCGGCGAAACGCGGCCGGCCGGCCCTGACAAGCCGGGACCTTCGGGAACATTGCCGGTACCGCATCACTGAGCATCGGAACCGGCTTAAAAATCCTGCAGTTCGCAGGAACTCTGTTCGAGAAACCGCGAGACGATCGGCTTCCAGCTGTCGTCGGGCACGAACGAACGGATGACGAATACGCCTTCCTCTATCGGCGCCTCGACGAAGATGGCCCCTTGCAGTTCCTCGGGAAGATCCTTGCGGACCTCGATCATCTGGGCCGGCGTCAGCACAACGGTGTCGAGCATGCCTGCGGTCGCGCTGTGGTCGTTGAACGAGTAGATGTTGTGGCCGCCGCGGTCATAGACCGATATCGACCAGAACGGCACCTTGCCCGGCGCCTTGACCCGCACCATCCCCTCGGCAAGGTCGAAGCGGCATGCCGCTGCATAAAATAGCGGATCGACCGATTTCACCACCGGCGCGCCGCCGGCTTCCGCGTCGAGCCTGGTCGTCTTGTAGAGATCCGAAGCCATGGCCAATCGCGACCAGGCGTCGCGTTCGGAGAACTCGGGGACGAGCAGCAGCACGATGATGTGCACGATGCCGGCGCCGAGCAGGCCGAGCAGCACTGCATGCAGCAGGCTACGCATTGCAGCCGACCTTCTGGATCTGCGGCAGCGTGACGTCCGAGAGACCGGTGCTGCTGGCGATCGGCGTGTCGTAGAACGTAAGCACCAAGTACATCTTGCCGGCGCCGCTGGTCAGCAGCCAGTTGCCGGGCGCAGGGCGGCTGCCGACGGAAATGACCACCGCATTGTCGGCCTGGCGCAGCACTTGATAGGACTGCAGCGCAGCCGGCCTCGGCTTGCCGGTCTCGACCACGGCAAGCGACTGGTCGGCGGCATAAAGCGTCCAGAACCGGGCGGTGGGAAAGCCGCCCGCAATCTTGTAGGCACATTGCCGCCGGAGCTGTTCGCCGCCGGAATCGCGCTCGGCTATGAAGGACAGTCCTTCCGCCTGTCCGAGCGCCAGCACGCCTTCGCGAGCCACGCGGGCCTTCGAATAGGGATCTGCCGTCGGCGTGCCGATGTCGGGAAAGGCGGTCCATTGGCCGATCCTGATGGCGCCGACGCCATCCTGCAGCTTCAGTGCATACCAGACGCTGCCGCCACCGCCGACGACGGCGATGGCAAGCGAAAGCAGTGTCAGGAAGGCGTTCTTGAGCATGAGGAGGCAGGGAACCGAAGGCCGGGACTGAAAGATTGCCGCTCGGGGATATCGCGGCGCAGGGCCTTGTGGCAAGCGGCCCCGCGCAATTGGGCGTCACAGCGCCGAGAGGGTTTCCGGTGCAGCGGGCGCGTCGAGCACGGGTGCCGCCTGGAACAGCTTGGTCAGTTCCTTCAGGGTCTGGGTGGTCCGGCTGGACAGCACCGGCGGACGCTCGGCGGCGGCATCGGCAGCTGCCTGTTCGGCGTTCTTCTTTTCCGCTTCCTCGGCCTTGGCGGCAATTTCGGCATCGACGAAGGGGTGATCGAGGCCGGGGATCGGTCTGAGGTCGATATTCTGGTGCGCATAGACCATCAGGCGCTGCCACACCATGGCCGGCAGCGTGCCGCCGGTCATCTTGTTGGTCGCGGTGAAGTCGTCATTGCCGAGCCAGACGGCGGCCGTGTAGTTGCCGGTAAAGCCGACAAACCAGGCATCGCGGTAGGACTGGGTCGTGCCGGTCTTGCCGGCGACGACGATGTTTGGAAGGGCCGCGCGCCGGGCAGTGCCGATCACCGGCACCGCCGCCAGCATGGTGTTCATGTATTTGAGCGCCTTCTCCGACAGCACCCGATGCGGCGGCGGCGCATCCTTGGCGAAGTCGTAGACCACCTCGCCGGTACGGGTGAAGAGTTGGCTGACGCCGTGCCGGGTTCCGGCAAGGCCGTTCTGGGCAAATACGCTGTAACCCGTCGCCTGGTCCATCACGGTCATGCCCGACGTGCCGAGCACCATGGTCTTGTGTGATTCCAGCGGCGACTCGACGCCCATCGCCTCGGCCATGGCCTTGATCGGCTTGATGCCGAGATAATCCTTGGCCAGCCGCACCGGCACCGTGTTGATCGATTTGGCCATCGCCGTGATCAGCGTGACGTTGCCGGCCGACCCGCCATTGTAATTGTGGGGCGACCAGCTGCCCCAGGAGATGGGCCCGCCGGAAACCACCGAATCCGGCGTGAAGCCATGCTCCATCGCCGTCGCGTAGACATAGGGCTTGAACGAGGAGCCGGTCTGGCGAAGCGCTTTGGTGGCGCGGTTGAACTGGCTGGCGCCGTAGTCGCGGCCGCCGACGATCGCCCTGACCGCGCCATTGGTCTCGATGACGACGATGGCGCCCTCGGTGACGTTGTATTCCTTGCCGAACTGGCGGAGGTGGAACTCCATCGATTCTTCGGCCGCCTTCTGGATGTTGGCGTCGAAGGTGGTGTGGGCGACAAGCGAGTGCGGGCCGCCCTTGGCGGCGATCTTCTTGACCTCGTCGAAGGCCCAGTCGAGGTAGTAGTCGGGGCTCTTCTGCTCGCCGCGGTCGACGATTTCGGCCGGGTGCAATCTTGCCTGCAGCACCTGGCCTTCGGTCATGAAGCCGGAATCGACCAGATTGGACAGCACCACGTTGGCCCGCGCCCGGGCGGCGGGCAGGTTTATGTGCGGCGCATATTTGGTCGGCGCCTTGAACAGGCCGGCCAGCATCGCCGCCTCGGCAAGGTTCAGGTCCTTGACGCTCTTGCCGAAATAGAAATCGGCTGCCGCCTCGATGCCGAAGGTGCCGCCGCCCATATAGGCGCGGTCGAGGTAAAGTTGCAGGATTTCCTTCTTCGACAGATTGGCTTCGAGCCACAGCGACAGGAAGGCTTCCTTGATCTTGCGCTCGAATGTCCGCTCATTGGTCAGGAACAGGTTCTTGGCCAGCTGCTGGGTGATGCTCGAGCCGCCCTGGACGACGGAATTTGCCCGCACATTCTCGAATATGGCGCGCGACAGGCCGAGCACATCGATGCCGTAATGGTCGAAGAAACGGCGGTCTTCGGTCGCCAGCACCGCCTTGATGACATGGTCGGGCATCTCGTCGACCGGCACCGAATCGCGCTGGATGATGCCGCGCTGGCCGATCTCGTTGCCGTAGCGGTCGAGGAAGGTGACGGCGAAGTCGCCTTGCGTGCGCCAGTCGCCGGCGGTTATCTGGAAGGCCGGCAAGGCCAGCGCCAAAAGGACGACGATGCCGCCGGCACCGAGCGTAAAGCCTTCACTCAACAGTTCGATCAGGCCGCGGCGCCAGCCGTCGACACGGAAACGCCGCGAGAAGATGGTCGCCGCTTCCCAGAACTGGCGCGCCCTGAAGCCGATTTCGTAGACCGAGGAATCAATCCACGCATCCACCGCCAGCAGCCTTGCGGCGATCGGACCTCTTCTCTTGCGTGGTTCCAAAGGACTGGCCATTCCAGGATCCGGCTGCGGCGATGCCGCCAACTGAGAAACCGCATGCCGGCAATTTCACGGCGGCGCGCCGCTATGACTATTCGTCCATTTTGGCGCTGCCTACAAGGGCGATGAAGGTTCCGCGCTTGCGCGAGGTGCCGAGCATTGGCAGTCGTCACATGGGACGCTTGTCCGCGATCTTTTTCGGGTCGCGGCCTATCATGCCGGCGTTGGCTTTCCTGTGCTTGTCGGCAAGCCTGCGAATGCGATCGAAGCGGCTTTCCTCGGCCACTTCGATTTTCGCCGCTGCCTTTGGCTTCGGGACGAATGCGATCATTGATCGATCTCCTTGCCGATGGTGCGCGCCGGGGAAGATACCCCGGCGGCTGTCTTTCAGGCTTGTTTCCGGCAGTGGCTGGTCAATAGCCGATGCCGCCGGGCGAAGCAGCGGCTTCCTTCGCCGGAACGTCGGTGATCATGGCTTCCGCCGTGATCAGAAGCGCCGCAATGGAGCCCGCGTCCTGCAGCGCCGTCCGTACCACCTTCGCCGGGTCGACGATGCCGGCCTTGATCATGTCGACATAGACCTCGTTCTGGGCATCGAAGCCCTGATTGTGATCCTTGCCCTCGGCGAGCTTGCCGACGACGATCGAACCTTCGACGCCGGAATTCTCGGCGATCTGCCGGATCGGCGCTTCGAGCGCTCTCGACACGATCGAAATGCCCGCTGTCACATCGGCATTGGCTCCGGTCATCCCGTTCAGCACAGCCTTGGCGCGCAGCAACGCGACACCGCCGCCCGGAACGATGCCTTCTTCAACGGCCGCGCGCGTGGCGTTCAGCGCATCGTCGATGCGGTCCTTCTTTTCCTTGACCTCGGATTCGGTGGCGCCGCCGACGCGGATGACTGCAACGCCGCCCGCCAGCTTGGCGAGACGTTCCTGCAGCTTCTCCTTGTCATAGTCGGACGTGGTTTCCTCGATCTGCCCCTTGATCTGCTGGACGCGCGCCTGGATGGTGGTCTTCTCGCCGGCGCCGTCGATGATCGTGGTGGTGTCCTTCTCGATCAGCACGCGCTTGGCGCGGCCGAGCATGTCTATGGTGATGTTCTCCAGCTTGATGCCGAGATCCTCGGAAATCATCTGTCCGGCGGTGAGCACGGCGATGTCTTCCAGCATCGCCTTGCGGCGGTCACCGAAGCCAGGCGCCTTGACGGCCGCTACCTTGAGGCCGCCGCGCAGCTTGTTGACGACCAGCGTTGCCAGCGCTTCGCCCTCGACGTCCTCGGAGATGATCAGCAGCGGCCTGCCGCTTTGCACCACGGCTTCGAGGATTGGCAGCAGTGCCTGCAGATTGCCGAGCTTCTTTTCGTGGATGAGGACGTAAGGGTCTTCCAGCTCGGCACGCATCTTCTCGGCATTGGTGACGAAATAGGGCGAGAGATAGCCGCGGTCGAACTGCATGCCTTCGACGACTTCGAGCTCCGTTTCGGCGGTCTTGGCCTCCTCGACGGTGATGACGCCGTCATTGCCGACCTTGTCCATCGCCTTGGCGATCATGGCGCCTACGCTGGTGTCGCCATTGGCGGCAATGGTGCCGACCTGCGCGATTTCACCTGAGGACTTGACCTTCTTTGCGCGCGCCTGAATTTCCTGGACGACGGCGCTGACGGCAAGATCGATGCCGCGCTTGAGGTCCATCGGGTTCATGCCGGCGGCAACGAATTTGGCGCCCTCGCGCAGGATGGAAGCGGCAAGCACCGTGGCGGTGGTGGTGCCGTCGCCGGCAAGGTCGTTGGTCTTCGAGGCCACTTCGCGCACCATCTGCGCGCCCATGTTTTCGAACTTGTCGGAAAGCTCGATTTCCTTTGCCACGGCCACCCCGTCCTTGGTGACGCGCGGCGCGCCGTAGGCCTTGTCGATAATGACGTTGCGGCCTTTGGGGCCGAGCGTCACCTTGACGGCGTTGTTGAGGATTTCGACGCCGCGCAGCATGCGGTCACGCGCGTCGGTGGAGAATTTGATTTCCTTGGCAGACATGATCTTTTCCAGTTCGGTTGTCGTGGCAAGGCGCTTGCAGCGCCTGAATCAAAGCTCGGAGCGTCCTTTGCGCGCGCGCGGGAGGGCGCGCGGCCTTCCAATCAGGCGGCCTTCTTGGCAGCCACGGTCTTGTCGATGATGCCCGTCTCGCTTTTTTCGATGATGCCCATGATATCGGCCTCCTTCATGATCAGAAGGTCCTCGCCGTCTATCTTGACCTCGGTGCCGGACCATTTGCCGAACAGAATGAGGTCGCCGGCCTTGACGTCGAGCGGGATCAGCGCGCCGCTTTCGTCCCGCGCGCCCGGCCCGACAGCGATCACTTCGCCTTCCTGCGGTTTTTCTTTGGCATTGTCGGGGATGATGATGCCGCCCTTGGATTTGGTGTCGCTTTCGGCGCGCCGAATGACGACGCGATCGTGGAGTGGCCGGAATTTCATGGGGACTCTTTCTGGGGCCAGCTTAGGCGGCCGCCCCTCTCTATAGGCGCCCTGGCACTCGATTGATAGGAGCGCCAAAAAATATTCATAGGGCACATGAAATATTGAACGTATTATCTTGCCTGGTTATCCCATGGTGTTCGGGCCTTGCCGAATATTAATGAAATTGAATTTCTATCTTTGAACACCTATTTTATGGTGAATTCACATTCACGACTTTCGCTGCAAGGGAGATTTTACCGATGGCCGAAGGCAATCAGAACATCATGGAAAAAGCTCAGGCCCGCTTCATGGAAAATCAAAAGAAGACGGCGGAGCGGAACAAAGCAACTGCCGAATATCTCTCGGAAGCCAAGGCGAGGAGCATCAAAACGGCAAGGCTGAGGGAATTGCGACTGGCCAAGGAAGAGGCGGACCGCGCGGCGGAAGCTCTGAATCCGGTCGCACCAAAGAAGAAGCGGGCGTCACGGGCAGTCAAGAAGGCCGTATCTGCATCGACGGAGGCGAAATCATGAGCCTGACATTTCCCAATCCCAGCCGCAGCTACGACGAGGCAAGCAAACGCATCCGCTTCGTCGGCCATGACGGGATGTTCCAGATTTCCTTCTCTGTCGCAACCGATGCCATCTCCAAGATGCAGCCGGGAACGGCGGCCTCAGAAGCTACCTACCTGGCAGCCTTCGACACGGCTTCCAACTCGATCCACGATGTCGCCAGGAATGCCTATGCCCGCACCCGCAGGAGCATATATGTGCTGACTGCGGCCGATTTTCGCTAGTCCGTCGCGATCCGTCCACAAGACGCTTTCTCAGGGCTTCCGGTCCGCCTTCGCTCGCCGCTTGACGTCGCGACCGTTCAGCCGGTCGACCATCGCGTCCGCATCGCGCGTGTTCAAACTGGCCGTGAGTTGCTGCTTGAGCTCGACCGGCTGGCCGGTGAAGACGTCGAAGACGGTCCAGCTGTGAGGATGTTCCATACGGAGCGCGTAGCGCTTTGCCATCTTGGGTCCTTTCGTTTCCGCCCAATCAATGAATGTCGCTCGATCAGGCCTGGGCGATGAAGAATACTGCCGCCACGACAAGCACCGTCCACAAAACGACGGACAGCTTCAGGGCCAGGCTACCGTACGCCGAGAGCACCTCCCGAGTGTGGTTGACCAGACTCTTGACGGTCATCGACATGGTCGACGCCGCAATCGCGACCGGCGGCGCCTTGGCCCCAAGCTTTCCGAAGACAGGCAGCAGCGACGGCTCGCGCACGAAAAACGACCTCGAATGTCTGGAAACCAGACATCGTCATAGCATCCTTTTTTCGAACTCCTGCATGCCAAATGACTTCGCGCAGGTTGGCATCACCCTCAAGGGTCCGTGGCGCGGACGGCCGGGGCGTCGCGCATTCCAGGAGCAGGGCTTATTGCCGAGATCATGAAGGTTCATAATCCGCATGAGACGCGCTGATTCGCGCTTTGGCGGGATGCCTTCATGCAACGCAGCTACGCAGCCGGGAGGTCGACGCGACGGACGAAGGGAAAGACGATGACCGCGCCGGCCGTCGAATTGCAGAAGGCCATATTCGAGGCAGTGAATGACGATCCCGATTTATCGGCGGCACTGGGCGACGCACGATTGTTCGACCGTGCGCCGGAAAATGTTGCGTTCCCCCACATGACCTTCGGCCGCACCAGCGTCTACGATTGGGCAACGGGAATGGAGAACGACGCAGAACAGTTGCTGACGTTGCATGTCTGGTCGAAATCAGAGGCCAGCAAGGAAACCAATGACATCATGGACCTTGTTAGCACCCGCCTGCGCGATACGGCTCTCTCGCTCGGCGAACATCGCCGCGCCTACCTCAAGCTCGAATTCGCCGAAGCCCGCTACGACGAGGACCTTTCGGCCCATCACGGGCTGCTGCGCTTCCGCGCCGTGATCAAGGACGAGGGCTGACCACCGGGCATTTTTTACAATCCGGCAATTTTGTTCTTGCTTTGTGCCAGCAGCTATGCTACTAATTCGGCTATGGTGCTGATGGCGCCAGCGACCCGCCGCAGAGGCGGGTTTTTATTTCCGGTCGGTTCGCCTGAATCTGCCTTCGGTTGCCGGATCGATTGTCGAAGTCGGGGCAAACCTGAAGCGATTGCCTTTCACTGCCAAACGATGCCCGGTTGTCGGCGAAGGATCGGAGGGCTAGGTTAAACTTGGCAATTTCGCGGGATGGGCGGCGAAATGGCAATCCGGTAATCTCGCGCTTCAGGGGTGTGGCGGGCATGCATTCGAGCGTTCACCGTTCATATCACGTTCAGCACCGGCGCGTTAGAACGCTGACCATGAAAACCCTTCGCTCCCACTTCCGGACCGCGGCACTGGCGCTGTCAGCCGCCGGTCTGCTTGCGTCGCAGGCGATGGCGATCCCCGTTGTCGTGCCCGAGCAGCCCCAACCGGTCGTCCTCGCCGCCTCCGACTGCTATGCGATCGGCCAGCAGGTGGCCGAGCAGAATGGCGGCACCTTGGCCAAGGCCTCGCAGTCGACACGCGGCGGCCAGCCGGTCTGCGTCATCGTCGTGCTGGTTCCGGGCAAGGAAGGGCAGCGTCCGCGTCGCTCGGAGATCGTCGTTCCGCTGAACTGAACCGTGCCGTTTCCCAGTCTGCCGGAATCGGCCTATATCTGAACAGCTTCAACAGGCCTTCCGCATGCGCGTACTCGTCGTCGAAGATGACAAGGATCTCAACCGGCAGATCGGCGACGCGCTGGTCGATGCCGGCTATGTCGTCGACCGCGCTTTCGACGGCGAGGAAGGGCACTTTCTCGGCGACACCGAGCCCTACGATGCCGTGGTGCTCGACATCGGCCTGCCGCAGATGGACGGCATCAGCGTGGTCGAACGCTGGCGGCGCGGCGGCCGCAAGATGCCGGTGCTGATCCTGACGGCACGCGACCGCTGGAGCGACAAGGTTGCCGGCATCGACGCCGGCGCCGACGACTACGTCACCAAACCCTTCCACATCGAGGAAATCCTGGCCAGGGTGCGGGCCTTGATCCGGCGTGCTGCCGGGCACGCTTCGTCCGAACTGACCTGCGGGCCGCTCCGCCTCGACACCAAGGCCTCCAAGGCCGACGTCGACGGCGTGCCGCTGAAGCTGACCTCGCACGAATTCCGCTTGCTTGCCTATTTGATGCACCACATGGGCGAGGTGGTGTCCCGGACCGAGCTGGTCGAGCATCTCTACGACCAGGATTTCGACCGCGATTCCAACACGATCGAGGTCTTTGTCGGACGGCTTCGCAAGAAGATGGGCATCGACATGATCGAAACTGTTCGCGGCATGGGCTACCGCATGCGTAAGCCGGAGGCGTAACGCGGAACCGCTGCCTACAAAACCCGCCGTCTCGAACACGCCGTCGCTGCGGTCATGGCCGCGTTCGGTGGCGTTTCGCGTCATCGCCTTTTCCACCGTCTGGGCGATCCTCACTCTGGTCGTCATCTTCACCTTGATCACCACGCTCTATCGCCAGGCCAGCGAGCGCGGTTTCGACAGCCTGCTTTCGGCGCATCTGTTCAACCTGATCGGCTCGGTCGGCGTTTCTGAAAGCGGCCAATTGACCGGCGCCCCCGACCTTGGTGATTTGAGGTTCTCGGAACCGAATTCCGGCTGGTACTGGTCGGTCGAGCCTGCCTCGGAAGGCGTGCACGGCGATCTCCATTCGTCGTCGATGACCAAGGCGATCCCGTCGCCAAGCGTTGCCGAGGTGCCCTTCAATGCCAGCTTCCAGCGCAGCTATTCAGCGGACGGCATCGAAGGCGAGCAGTTGGAGGTGTTCGAGAGCGAGTTCGTGCTCGATGCGAAAAACCGCGCCGCGCGCTTCCGCGTCATGGGCAACCAGACCGAGCTCGAGCAGGAAATCGCCACCTTCCAGCGGCGCCTTTTGACCTATCTGTCGCTGTTCGGCGTCGGCATGATCGCCATCAATGCGATTGCCATCCTGCTCGGCCTGCAGCCGCTGCGCCGGGTCAGGAATGCGCTTGCCATGGTGCGCGAAGGAACCGCGCAGCGCCTAGACGGCCGTTTCCCGGCCGAGATAGAGCCGCTCGCCAACGAGACCAATGCGCTGATCGAGAACAACAGGCGTATCGTCGAGCGGTCGCGCACGCAGGTCGGCAACCTCGCGCACTCGCTGAAGACGCCGCTTGCCGTGCTGCTCAACGAGGGACGGGCGCTGGGTGGCGCCAAGGGCCAGCTGATCGCCGAGCAGGCCGCTTCCATGCAAAAGCAAGTGGACCATTATCTGCAACGTGCCCGCGTCGCCGCGCAGCGCGACAGCGTCGTCTACCGTACGCCGGTGGCGCCGCTGGTCCAGCGCATGGTTCGGGTGCTGCAAAAGCTCAACCCGCAGACGGCGCTGTCGCTGTCGCTGCCGGCCACTGACATCGTCTTTGCCGGCGAACGCGAGGACCTGGAGGAGCTGCTCGGCAATCTGCTCGACAATGCGATGAAATGGGCAAGGAGCGCGGTCGCCGTTTCGGTCAAGCCAATCTCCAGCAAAGGTGGCGCTGGCACGGAAGGCGCAGCCAACCTGTTCGAGATCAGCATCGAGGATGACGGCCCCGGCATTCCCGACGACAAGGCGCGCGAGGTGTTGCAGCGCGGCCGGCGGCTCGACGAGACAAAACCGGGCAGCGGGCTCGGACTTGCCATTGTCGCCGACCTTGTCAACGAGTATGGAGGCTCTCTGGCGCTGGAACGATCCATCATGGGTGGATTGAAGGCGATGGTTCGATTGCGGAGCCTTCAGTAATGCTTTTCCAGATTGCTTTTCCAGGTGGCTGGCTGCGGCCAAATTTCCGACAAACATCGACATTATGGCCGCGCCAGCTGCTGACAGCGCGGCGGTCCAGCTCAAGAAAGCCGGTATTGGCATGAAGATTCGCGTCGCGCTCGTTTCCGCCCTGCTCGCCGTCTCCGGCTGCACGACGCTCGGCAAGGGCCCGGCCGTTACGGTGACGCCGGCCGCGACGCCCCCCAGCGGCGCCAAGGTGGCGATGACGATCATCTCCGCCATGGGCGGCGGCCTCGTCGGCGGTTCTATCGGCGCCGGCCTGAGCGAGACCGAGAAGCGCAGCGCGCTCGAGGCGGAATACAAGGCGCTTGAATACACGGCGAGCGGCCAGAAAGTGGCTTGGAAGAGCGACAGTTCGGCCCATCGCGGCGAAGTGGTCGCCGCCCAGCCCTATCGCGTCGGCTCGCAGGACTGCCGGCAATACACCCATACGGTGTTTACCGGCACCGCCGGCGCCACCGCGCGCGGAACCGCCTGTCGCAATGCCGACGGCAGCTGGACGCCGCTGACGTAGCGCAATTCCAGGAAAAGTGTGAAACGGTTTTCCGTCCGGAATTGCGCAAAAACAAAGACGCCCGGCCGTCGATCCGCCGATACCGGTCCGGCACTAAAGCGCGTCGCGTTCGACCGGCGTCATGCGACGCGCTATAGGTTCTTGTTTTGATGCATGGTCGTTATCGCAAAACCGCTGCACACTTTTGCGCGACATGCATTATCGATCGGAGCGGCCCCGCCAAAGCGTCGCAGCACGCTTGTGTTGGCAGGGCAAGGGTCTCGTTCTATTGGAAGAGCCATGCTGTTTTGGGTCATAGCCGCACTCCTGACGCTGGGCGCAAGCTTGGCGGTGCTGCTGCCGTTGGCCGGCGGATCGAAGAACGCGTCCGCTGCCGGCGATCACGACCTTGAAGTCTATCGCGACCAGCTGGCCGAGCTTGACCGCGATATGGCGCGTGGCCTGATCCGGCCAATGGAGGCCGAAGAGGCACGCGCCGAAATCGCCCGCCGCATCCTTCGCCTGAGCAATGCCGGCCACGCCGACGAGACGGCGACGCAGCCGTCGCGGTCGACAAGGCTGGTGGCGACGGCGGCCGTGCTGCTGGTTCCGCTGGTCAGCTGGGGCCTCTATGGCCAGCTCGGCTCACCCGACCTGCCGTCGCAGCCGCTCAGCGAACGCCTGGCCAAGAACCCCGCCGACAGCTCGGTCGACGAGCTGATAGCCCGCGCCGAGGCGCACCTGGCGGCCAACCCATCCGATGGCCGCGGCTGGGACGTGCTGGCGCCGGTCTATCTGCGCATGCAGCGATACGCCGATGCGGTGACCGCCTATCGCAACGCCATCCGCCTCGACGGCGACAGCGCCGCCCGCCAGGCGGGTCTTGGCGAGGCGATCGCCAATGCGGCCGGCGGCATTGTCTCCGCCGAAGCGCAGGCGGCTTTCGAGGCGGCGTTGAAGCTCGATCCGGCCAATCCGAAGGCCGCGTTCTATTTCGCCATGGGCATGGCACAGGAAGGCCGCATAGCTGAAGCCACGGCGGCCTGGCAAAAAATGCTTGCCGCCTTGCCGCAGGGCTCGCCGTGGCGCGGTGCCGTCGAGCAGGCGCTGGCCGAATCCGCCGCCCGCAGCGTCGCTTCGGAGGCGCCCGCCAAAGGGCCGACCGCCGAGGATATCGATGCTGCCTCCTCGATGTCGCCGCAGGACCGGCAAGCCATGATCAGCACCATGGTTGCCGGCCTCGACGAAAGGCTTCGGCAAAATCCGCGCGACGAGGAAGGGTGGATGCAGCTCGTTCGTTCCTATGCCGTACTGGGCAAGACAGATCAGGCGCGTGACGCGCTCAATCGCGGTATCGCCGTCTTTGGCGCGGACAGTGACCAGGCCAGGAAATTCGCCGCCTTTGCCGCCTCGCTTGGCGTGACGGCGACGGAGTAGACGATGACGCGCAAGCAGAAACGACTGTCGGTGATCGCAGCGGGGCTGGGGTTTCTCGGTGTTGCCACCGGGCTGACCTTCTACGCGCTTGGCCAGAAGGCCTCCTATTTCTACATGCCGGCCGATCTGGCCACCGCCAGCCTTCAGCCGGGCCAGCGCATCAGGCTCGGCGGTCTCGTCGAAAAAGGCACGGTCGAGCGTGGCCAAGGCGCCACCGTCGCCTTTTCGGTGACCGACAACCAGAAGAACGTCAAGGTCACCTATACCGGCATTCTTCCCGACCTCTTCCGGGAAGGGCAGGGCGTGATCACCGAAGGCTCGTTTGGCCCTGACGGAATCTTTGTCGCCGACAGCGTGCTGGCCAAGCATGACGAGACCTATATGCCCAAGGAAGTGGCCGACGGCCTCAAGGCCAAGGGCGTATGGCAGGAGAGCAAGAGTGACTAGCGGGTGCGGTGACAATGGTTGAAACCGGACATTTCGCCCTGGTCCTGGCGTTTGCGCTGGCCCTGGTGCAGACGATGGTGCCGCTGTTCGGTGCGCGCACCGGCAACCACAAGATGATGGCCGTCGGCGCACCGGCCGCGCTGACCGGCTTTGCCTTGACGGCGCTGTCTTTCGTGGCGCTGGCAACCGCCTACGCCGGCTCCGACTTCTCGGTTGAGAGCGTCTGGGAGAACTCGCATTCGCTGCAGCCGCTGATCTACAAGATCACCGGAACCTGGGGCAATCACGAAGGTTCGATGCTGCTCTGGGTGCTGATCCTGACCTTCTTCGGCGCGCTCGTCGCCGTCTTCGGCGGCAATCTTCCGGCGACGCTCCGGGCCAATGTGCTTGCCGTGCAGGGAGCGATCGGCGCCACTTTCTTCCTGTTCATCCTGACGACGTCGAACCCGTTCGTCAGGCTCAATCCGGCGCCTATCGAGGGCCGCGATCTCAACCCGATCCTGCAGGACCTCGGCCTCGCCATCCATCCGCCGCTGCTTTATCTCGGCTATGTCGGTTTCTCGATCTGCTTTTCCTTCTCTGTCGCTGCCCTCATCGAGGGCCGCATTGACGCTTCGTGGGCGCGCTGGGTAAGGCCGTGGACATTGGTTGCCTGGATGTTCCTCACCGGCGGCATCGCCATGGGCTCCTACTGGGCCTATTACGAGCTCGGCTGGGGCGGCTTCTGGTTCTGGGATCCGGTCGAGAACGCATCCTTCATGCCGTGGCTGGCGGGCACGGCGCTGCTGCATTCGGCGATCGTCATGGAAAAGCGCTCGGCGCTGAAGATCTGGACGCTGCTTCTGGCGATCCTGACCTTCTCACTGTCGCTGCTCGGCACCTTCCTGGTGCGCTCCGGCGTGCTGACCTCGGTGCACGCATTCGCCACCGATCCGACGCGTGGCGTGTTCATCCTCTGCATCCTGACGCTGTTCATCGGCGGCTCGCTGGCGCTGTTTGCCTTGCGCGCCTCCCGGCTGACGGCCGGCGGCCTGTTTCACCCGATCTCGCGCGAAGGCGCGCTGGTCCTGAACAATCTGTTCCTGACCACCGCCACCGCCACCGTGCTGGTCGGCACGCTCTACCCGCTCGTGGTCGAAGCCCTGTCTGCCGACAAGATTTCGGTCGGCGCGCCCTTCTTCAACCTGACATTCGGCCCGCTGATGGTGCCGCTCTTGGTCGTCGTGCCGTTCGGGCCGCTCCTCGCCTGGAAGCGCGGTGACATTTTCGCGGTCGCCCAGCGTCTGATGGCGGCTTTCGCGGCGGCGCTGCTCGCCGTGCTGGTGACGGCCCTGTTCATCGATGGCGCTTCGGTGTTGGCGGCACTCGGTGTCGGCCTTGCCTTCTGGCTGATCTGCGGCGCGCTCACCGATCTCGCCGTCAAATCCGGCTTCGGCACCGTCGCGCCCGCCACCATGCTCAGGCGCTTCGCCGGCCTGCCGCGCTCGGTCTTCGGCATAGCGCTTGCGCATCTCGGCCTCGGGCTGACAACGCTCGGCATTGTCGGCACGCTTTGCTTCGGCACCGAAAAAATCCTGTCGATGCATGCCGGCGAGACCGTCGAACTGTCCGGCCACAAGCTGCGCTTCGAGGGGCTCTACCCGGCCCAGGGGCCTAACTACAGTGAGGATCGCGGCCGCTTCGCCCTGCTTGGCGCCGACGGCAGCGTCGCAGGCGAGATCACCTCGGCCAAGCGCTCATATCCGGTGCGCCAGATGACCACGACCGAATCCGGCATCAGGACGATCGGCTTCAGCCAGCTCTATCTTTCGCTTGGCGACGAGGGCAGCGATGGCTCTGTGGTCGTTCGTCTGTGGTGGAAGCCGCTGGTGACGCTGATCTGGGGCGGCGGAATGGTGATGATGGCGGGCGCGGCGATGTCGCTGCTCGACCGCCGCCTGCGCGTCGGCGCACCGTCGCGCCGCAAGGCTGCGGCCGGCGTGCCATCGGCGAGCCCGCAATGAAAAGGGCCACGCTGGCCTCGCTGGTCCTGCTGCTGGCGCTGTTGTTCGCCGGCGCCACGCAGGCCGTCAAGCCCGACGAGGTGCTGGCCGACCCGGCACTCGAGGCGAGGGCGCGCGCATTGTCGGAAGGCCTGCGCTGCATGGTCTGCCAGAACCAGTCGATCGACGAGTCCGATGCCGACCTCGCCCGCGACCTGCGCATCCTTGTGCGCCAGCGCCTGGTCGCCGGCGATACCGACCGGCAGGTGATGGACTATGTCGTTTCGCGCTACGGCGAATTCGTGCTGCTGAAGCCACGCTTCAATCTGCGCAATGTTTTGCTCTGGGGGACGCCAGTTCTTCTGCTGCTCGTTGGCGGGACATTCATCCTGCTGGCCGCCCGCTCGCGCCGTTCGACGGTGACCGCTGCATTAACTGCCGAGGAACAGGCGGCGCTGGACAAGATGCTCCGCCGCGATTGATCGATACATTACGAAAGTTTCATGTACCGGAAATGGCGCCGTAATGTGCGGCTCTCTATTTCCTTTGTCGAGGATGCCAATCAAGGGGCGTCCCTTGAAAAGAGGATACGAGAACCATGAATGTTGCCCCCAATTCATATCTACGCACCCGCAAACGCCTGCTGGCCGCAGCCGCATCCCTGGCCATTGCCGGCGCGATCGGCTTTGGTGCTGTTGCCACCGGGACAGCCCCGGTGCTGGCCGACGCCGTGCGTGTCGAGGCACCGCAGGTCCCGAGCTTCGCCGATGTGGTCGAGCGCGTTTCGCCGGCGGTCGTCAGCGTGCGCGTCAAGGCCAAGATCCAGTCGACGGCCGATGACGGTTCCGGCCAGATGGACGACGAGGACGGCTTAGGCAATCTTCCCGACAACCCGCAGCTGCGCCGGTTCTTCCGCGAATTCCGCGGCTTTGGCGATCAAGGCGGCGATCAGGGCCCGAACGGAATGCGCCGATTTGGACACCGCGACCGCAACAACGACCAGCCGCGGCCGGTGGCGCAAGGGTCCGGTTTCTTCATCTCCGATGACGGCTATCTCGTCACCAACAACCATGTCGTCGAGGAGGGCACCGCCTTCACCGTGGTGACCAATGACGGCAAGGAACTCGACGCCAAGCTGATCGGCACCGATCCGCGCACCGATCTTGCCGTGCTCAAGGTCGATGACGGCAACAAGTTCACCTATGTCGACTTCGCCGACGATTCCAAGGTTCGCGTCGGCGACTGGGTGGTGGCTGTCGGCAATCCGTTCGGCCTCGGCGGCACGGTTACCGCAGGCATCGTTTCGGCCCGCGGCCGCGATATCGGCGCCGGTCCCTATGACGACTTCATCCAGATCGACGCCTCGGTGAACCGCGGCAATTCGGGCGGCCCGACCTTTAACCTCAACGGCCAGGTTGTCGGCATCAACACCGCGATCTTCTCGCCGTCGGGCGGCAGCGTCGGCATTGCCTTCGACATTCCCGCTTCGACCGCCAAGCAGGTCGTGCAGGATCTGATGAAGAACGGCACCGTGCAGCGCGGCTGGCTCGGCGTCGAAATCCAGCCGGTCACGCCCGAAATCGCCGAATCGCTTGGCCTTGGATCCGGCAAGGGCGCGCTCGTTGCCAGCGCGCAGGACAGCGGTCCCGGCAAGAAGGCCGGCATCACCGCCGGTGACGTGATCACCCAGGTGGACGGCAAGGATGTTGCTTCGCCGAAGGAACTCGCCCGCCTGATCGGCGCTTACCCGCCCGGCAAATCTGTCGATGTCACGGTGTGGCGCAACGGCAAGAGCGAGGCGGTCAAGGTCGATCTCGGCAAGCTGCCGTCGAGCGACAAGCAGGCCTCGGCCGACCAGCAGCCTGCCCCCGCCCCGAAGACCGACACGCTCGCCGATCTCGGCCTGACCGTCACCAAGTCTGACAATGGCAAGGGCCTTGTGGTGACCGATGTCGACCCTGACAGCGATGCCGCCGATCGCGGCATCCAGCCCGGCGACGTCATCACCTCCGTCAATTCGGCGGAAGTGAACGGCGCCGGCGACGTCGACAAGGCGATGGCCGACGCGATGAAGTCCGGCCGCAAGGCGGTGCTGATGCAGATCACCCGCGACGACAGCAACCGCTTCGTCGCACTGCCTGTCGCCAAGGGCTGAGCGCATGACCCCGAACACGTATTCCGTTTTCGGAAAGGCTCATGCGCCGATTCAAGGTGCTAGAGCGTCCTTTGCGCGTCCAAGAGGACGCGCGGCGCTCTAGTGGTCGACTTTTCCGGTGCGGCGGTTTTCAACACCCCCGAGCCGCCGCACGGGAAAGCACGGGGCCTGAATACGTTCGTCATCCATCGTGTTCCGCCCCAGCGGCAGCGGGCCTCCCATCGCCCGCTGCCGCTCGAACATGCCGCTCAAGGCGTGAGGCGGTTTTAGGCTACGACATGCTAAAACAAAGACTTACCGCGTATCCCTGAATCACTTTGTTCGCGATACGCCATGGAGAAGGCCACGATGCATATGCCGGCCACTCAATCTTCCAGCGAAATCGCGTATAACGGTTCTATGAAGATTCTCGTCATAGAAGACGATCGCGAGGCAGCCGACTACCTGCAGAAGGCGTTCGCCGAGGCCGGCCATACCGCCCATGTCGCCGGCGACGGCGAAACCGGCTTCGCGCTCGCTGATTCCGGCGACTATGACGTCATGGTCGTTGATCGCATGATGCCGCGCCGCGACGGCCTGTCCGTCATTGCCGGGCTCAGGTCCCGGGGCAATACGACGCCCGTGCTGATCCTGTCGGCGCTCGGCGAAGTCGACGACCGGGTCACCGGTCTGCGCGCCGGCGGCGACGACTATCTGACCAAACCCTACGCCTTTTCCGAACTGCTCGCCCGCGTCGAGGTGCTGAACCGCCGCGCCAGCGCCAGGGAAGCCGAAACCGTCTACCGGGTCGGTGATCTCGAACTCGACCGACTGTCGCACTCGGTCCGGCGCGCCGGGCGCGAGATAACGCTGCAGCCGCGCGAGTTCCGCCTGCTCGAATATCTGATGCGCCATGCCGGCCAGGTGGTGACCCGCACCATGCTGCTCGAGAATGTCTGGGACTACCATTTCGATCCGCAGACCAATGTCATCGACGTTCATATCTCGCGGCTGCGGGGCAAGATCGAGAAGGGCTTCGACAAGCCGATCCTGCACACGGTTCGCGGCGCCGGCTATATGCTGAAAAGCGGCTAGAACCCCATGGCTCTTTCCGTGCCGGCCATCATGAAGACGACGGCAGCGCGGCTTTCGGCGCTCTACTTCCTGCTGTTCGCCATCTGCGCGGTGCTGCTCGTGTTCTACATGACCTCGCTGTCGGCGCGCATGCTGACCGGCCAGACCCAGGACACGATCAACGACGAGGTGCTCGGCCTCGCCCGCGCCTATCAGCGCGGCGGCCTCCCGCTGCTGGTCCGCGTCGTCGAGCAGCGCTCCCGCCAGCCCGGCGCCAATCTCTATCTGATCGCCGATGCCAACGGCCAGATCCTGACCGGCAACGTGCAGAGCCTGGAGCCGGGCGTGATCGAGGCCGAGGGCTGGACCACCGAGCCGTTCTCCTACCGCCGCTTCGGCGAGGGCGAACTCGAGCGGCAGCGCAACCCGGTCTCCGACCCGAACGAGCCCGCCCAGAGCGAAGTACAGGCCGAAGGCGAGAAGGGCCATAACGCCATTGCCCTGGTGCTGCGCCTGCCCAACCAGATGATCATGCTGGTCGGCCGCGACCTCGGCGAGCCGGAGCGCTTCCGCGCCGTCATTCGCCGCGCTCTGATGCTGGCGCTCGGCATGATGGGCGTCGGCGGGCTGCTGATCTGGTTCTTCGTCGGGCGCGCGGCGCTGAAGCGCATCGACAGCGTGTCGGAGGCGAGCCGCCGCATCATGGGCGGCGATCTTTCCGGCCGGCTGCCGGTCACCGGCGCCGGCGACGAGTTCGACCGGCTGTCGGAAAACCTCAATTCCATGCTGGCCAGGATCGCCACGCTGAACGAGGGCCTGAAGCAGGTCTCCGACAACATCGCCCACGACCTGAAAACGCCGCTCACCAGGCTGCGCAATCGCGCCGAGGCGACGCTTTCCGGCAAGCACAACACCAGCGACTACCGGCAGGCGCTGGAAGGAACGATCGCCGAATCCGATCAGCTGATAAAGACCTTCAACGCCATCCTGATGATCTCGCGACTGGAAGCCGGCTATTCCTCGGAAAGCACCACGAGGGTTGATCTGGCCGCTGCCGTGCACGACGTCGTCGAACTCTACGAGCCGGTAGCGGAGGAGGCGGGCGTGACGCTCGAAACTTCGGTGCAAGGTTCCTTCGTCGTCAACGGCAATCGCGAGCTGATTGGCCAGGCGCTGTCCAACATCGTCGACAACGCGATCAAATATTCGACCGACTCGACCTCCAGGCCTATGGTTCGCGTGACGCTGGAGCGTGTCGGTAGCGAGATCAGACTCGCCGTCTCCGACAACGGCCAGGGCATTTCCGACGATGTTGACCGCGCCAGGGTGACCGAGCGTTTCGTGCGGCTGGAAAAGAGCCGCTCGCAGCCGGGATCCGGCCTTGGCTTGAGTCTCGCCAAGGCGATCATGACATTCCACAATGGACGGCTTGAGCTTCTGCCCGGCAATCCCGGATTGTCGGTCGTCATGAGTTTTCCCGGGCGGGAGGATCGCTGATGGTTGCGAGGATGGCAGTGCGACGCCTCGAAACGGACTGGCTGTTGAAGCCGGCGGTAGAGCTCGTTCCGCTGGATGCAAGCCGCGCCAGGCAGGAATTGTCGGAGATCGCCGACGCCGCGCGGCAAAAGGAACTGCCGCGACTGGCGAAATCTCTCGCCGGCAAGGGGGTCGTCCAGGATTTCCTCGCCGCCGTGTTCGACCTGTCGCCGTTCCTGCGCGATACCGCGCGCCGCCGGCCACGGATACTCGATGCGCTTTTCGACGGGAGCGTCGAGGCGCGGCTGTCATCGATCGGCGCCGCGGTCGACACGGCAGCACGCGTAGAGGCCGTCTCCGAAAGCAGCCTGATGATGGAGCTGCGCCAATGTAAGGCGGAGGCGCATTTCCTGATCGCCTTGGCCGATCTCGCCGGCGAGGCCGAGACCTCGCTGACGGTGCGGCGACTGAGCGACCTTGCCGACGCCTGCACGCGTGCGGCTGTCGATTTCCTGCTCCGCGACGCGCATGAGCAAGGCAAGCTCCGATTGCCGGATGCCAAAAATCCGGCGCGACGCTCGGGCTGGATTCTGCTCGGCATGGGCAAGCTCGGCGCGCATGAGCTGAACTTCTCCTCCGACATCGACCTCGTCGTCTTCTTCGACCCCGATGCGCCTGCCGTCGTCGATCCGCTCGATGCCACAGAGCTGTTTTCGCGCCTGACCCGCCGGCTTGTTCGTATCCTCCAGGACCGCACCGAGCACGGTTACGTCTTCCGCACCGATCTCAGGCTTCGTCCCGACCCCGGCTCGACGCCGCTGGCGATCCCGGTCGAGGCGGCGCTGCGCTACTATGAGGCGCGCGGCCAGAACTGGGAGCGCGCCGCCATGATCAAGGCCCGCCCGGTGGCTGGCGATCTTGCCGCCGGCGCCGCGTTCCTGAAGGAACTGCAGCCCTATATCTGGCGCAAATACATGGACTATGCGGCGATTGCCGACGTCCATTCGATCAAGCGCCAGATCCATGCCCACAAAGGCCATGGCGAGGTCGCGGTCAAAGGCCACAATGTCAAGCTCGGTCGCGGCGGCATCCGCGAGATCGAGTTCTTCGTCCAGACCCAGCAGCTTATCGCTGGCGGCCGCTTTCCCGAACTGCGCGGCCGCGAGACCGTGCCGATGCTCGGCGACCTCGCCGCGCGCGGCTGGATCACCGCCGACGCGCGCGATGCGCTCACCAGGCAATACTGGTTCCTGCGCCGCGTCGAACATGCCATCCAGATGGTTGCCGACCAGCAGACGCATATCCTGCCGGAGGACGAAGAGGGGCTGGAGCGCGTCGCCCGCATGCTGGGCTTTGCCGATGCGGCAGGCTTTGCCGAAACGTTCCGCGCGGCGCTGCACCAGGTCGAGCGTCACTATGCAGCGCTGTTCGAAACCGCGCCGGAGCTTTCGGCCGGCATCGGCAATCTGGTCTTTACCGGGGACGTCGACGATCCCGATACCTTGCAGACCTTGCAGCGGCTCGGCTTCCAGCGGCCGAGCGACATCTGCCGGGTTATCCGCGGCTGGCACTTCGGCCGCTACCGCGTCACCCGGTCGGCGGAGGCGCGCGAGCGGCTGACCGAACTGACGCCGGCGCTGCTGCAAGCCTTCGGTCAGACGCGGCGGGCGGACGAGGCAGTGATCCGCTTCGACGAATTCCTTGCCGGCCTGCCTGCCGGCATCCAGCTGTTTTCGCTGCTGCAGTCGAATCCGGCTTTGCTGAAGCTGATGGCGACTATCATGGGCGCGGCACCGCGGCTGGCCGCCATCATCACGCGCCGGCCGCATGTCTTCGATGGGCTGCTCGATCCGGCGCTGCTGAGCGAACTGCCAAACCGCGCCTATCTGTCGGCGCGCCTTGCCGCCTTCCTCGAAGGCGACAGAGCCTATGAAGACTTGCTCGACCGGCTGCGCATCTTTGCTTCGGAGCAAAAATTCCTGATCGGCGTCAGGCTGCTTGCCGGGTCGATCGACCCGCCGCGCGCCGGCCGCGCTTTTTCCGATCTCGCCGACCTGACCATCGAGGCGGCATTGCAGGCGGTGATGGCGGAATTCGCTTTGCGTCATGGCCATATTGCCGGCGGCCGGGTCGCGCTGCTCGGCATGGGCAAGCTCGGCAGCCGCGAACTGACGGCGGGCTCCGACGTCGACCTCATCCTGCTCTACGATCACGACGCCGATGCCGAGGAGTCCGACGGCGACAAGCCGCTTGCCCCGTCGCATTACTACAGCCGGCTGACGCAGCGGCTGATCGCCGCCGTTTCCGCGCCGACCGCCGAGGGCGTGCTCTACGAGCTCGACCTTCGCCTGCGGCCGTCCGGCAACAAGGGGCCGGTGGCTACCCATGTCGACGCCTTCAAGAAATATCAGCGCCAGGACGCCTGGACATGGGAGCACATGGCGCTGGCGCGCGCCCGCACGATCGGCGGCGATGCCGAACTCTGCCGCGAGATCGAAGGGGACGTTGCCGCAGTGCTCGCTCTGCCGCGCGATCCAGCCAAGGTGATGGCCGAGGCATCCGAGATGCGCGCCATGGTCGACAAGGAGAAGCCGCCGCGCGATCCCTGGGACATCAAGCTGATCCCGGGCGGCCTCATCGATCTCGAATTCATTGCCCAGGTTGCGCTGATCACCGGAAAGATCGAGGCAGGCCGCAGGGCCACCGGCACGGCTGAGGTCCTGTCGCGCCTGGCGCCGGATTTCGCCAGCGCGCAGGTCAGGCAGGAACTGGTGGATGCCTATTCGCTCTATTTGGCGCTGACCCAGATGATACGGCTTTGCCTCACCGGCGCGTTCGAACGCGACGACGTTCCGCCAGGGCTTTCGGATCTGCTTCTGGCCATCACCGACCTGCCGGATTTCGGGGTGCTTGAAGCGCATCTCGGGGAGACGTCGCAGAAGGTCAGAAAGGATTTCGACCTTCTGCTTCGTGCGAAACAACCGTGACGGCAACCAGCCGTACGGGCGAGAGCATCGGACCCAAAATTGCGACCTGCTTTGGGAGGTTCCGATGTTCAATCAAAGAGATGGAGCGGGGGATTGAAGGTCCGCCGCTCTAGCATCGGGGGTGACGATGCAACAGGAGAAGACCATGAGAAAGACAACCAGACTTGCACTCGTTTTCGCAGCCCTGGCCGGCGCCGTCGGCACCGCTGCCTATGCAGACGAGCACTCCGTGGCCGGGCCGCGCGACGGCATGATGATGCGCCTCGGCAAGGTCATGAAGGACAATGACGGCACGATCACCTTCGACCAGTTCTCCGACGCCATGAACGCGCGGCTGAAGAAGATGGTCGCCGACAATGGCGGCAAGCTGACCGTGGCACAGCTCGCCGACGCGCTGGAGAAAGCACGCTTCGAGCAGATGGCCAGGCGCATCATCGCCCGTTACGACACCAAGGGCGACGGCACGCTGACCGCCGATGACATCGCCAGCCGCCAGAAGAAGGTCTTTGCCATGCTCGACCGTGACAATGACGGGAAAATCGAGAAGAACGAACTGCCGAAGGGTCCCGGCGGTCACGGCCAATGGGACGGCGAGGGCAATGACGGCGCTGACGGCATGCAGTGAGAATTGATAACGCTCCGGCGGTGCGAGCCGCCGGAGACTTATTTTGTCATTCAGGCAGCCGCCTTGACCGCCTGCGCGGCTTTCTTGATCGGGATGCGTACCGAGACGATCGTGCCGGTGCCTTCGGTCGAGCGGATCTTCAAGGCGCCACCCTGAAGTTCGGCCAGCGAGCGCGAGATGGCGAGGCCGAGGCCGGAGCCGGCATGGCTCTTGGAGAACTGGTTTTGCACCTGTTCGAATGGCCGCCCGAGCTTGCTCAGCGCCGCCTTCGGGATGCCGCAGCCATTGTCCTCGATCGTCAGGATCAGCGCGCTGGAAATGCTGCGGGCTCTGACCGAGATGTGGCCGCCTTGCCCGGTGAACTTCACCGCATTGGACAGAAGGTTGATGAGGATCTGCTTGATCGCCCTGCGGTCGGCGAACAGCGTCAGCGAATCGGCGATGCGGGTTTCGACGGTGATCGACTTTTCCGCCGCCTGCAGAGAAACGACGCGAACCGTCTCCCTGATGAGCGGGCAGAGATCGATTTCTTCCTGATCCAAGGCGAACTGGCCGGCCTCGATCTTCGACATGTCGAGGATGTCATTGATCACACCGAGAAGATATTTGCCGCTGCCGTTGATGTCGGTGGCATACTCTTCGTAGCGCGGCGAACCCAGCGGCCCGAACAACCGCCGTTCCATCAGTTCCGAGAAGCCGATGATCGCGTTGAGCGGGGTGCGCAACTCATGCGACATGTTGGCCAGGAATTCGGATTTGGCCCGGTTTGCCGCTTCGGCGCGCTCGGTTTCCTTCATGTATTTGCGATTGAGTTCGACGAGCTCACGCGCCCGTTCTTCTTCCGCGCGGCGGGCAAGGCTGAGGTCATGGATTGTCGCCATCAGCCGGCGCTCGCTGTCGACCAGCTTCTCCTGGTGCAGCTTGATCTGGGTGATGTCGGAGCCGACAGAGACGGTACCGCCATCCCTTGTCCGCAACTCGTTCACCTGCAGCCAGCGGCCGTCGGCAAGCTGGCGCTCGAAGGTCACGCCTCCCTGCGGTCCGTTGGTGTTGGCAAGCCGCCGCTCCGAGGCGAAGGCCAGCATGCGTTCTTCCAGAACGGCGCGCGGAGCGCCCGGCATCACGTCGCGATCCAACAGGCCGTTGTCCTGCTGGTATTTGGAATTGCACATGATCAGGCACTCGGACGAATCCCACAGCACGAAAGATTCGTTGATGTTTTCGATGGCCGTCCTCAGGCGCAGGTCCGCCGCTTCGGAGCGCAGCGCCAGATGCCGCTGCTCGGTGACGTCGACGGCGATGCCGATCAGCTGGATCTCCGGCGCTTCCGGGTCGATAACGTGTGCTCTTGCGCGCATCCAAACCCATTGCCCGTCGGCATGGCGCATCCGGAACACCTGGTCGATATGGTCGATCTCGCGTGCGACGATCCTGTTGGCGAGTTCGAACAAATCGCCGTCCTCGGGATGAATGATTTCATCGACTTCGCCGAACGACAGCATCGTGTCACAAGGCTCGTAGCCCAGCATGTCGTACATCGAGCGCGACCAGTACATCTTGCCGCGCACCATGTCCCAATCCCACAGGCCGCAGCGGCCGCGTACCAGCGCCATGTCGATGCGCTGGTGGGCTTCGAGATAGATGCGATCGGCGGCCTGGGCGCGCGCCGCCTGGCCGAAATAGGCGTAGAGGATGATGATCAGCACACCGGCCGTCAGCACGAACAGCGTGACATTGAGTGACACCGTCTTGCGCCAGGCGTCAAAAACTGCCTCCCGCGGCACGAACGCTGCCGCGGCACCCTTTCGGCCGTTCGCCAGGCTCACTGCCGCGTACCAGTCCTGTCCGCCGATGCTGACCTCCATCACCCCGGCGCGGTCGCCGAACATGAACAGCGGCTGCCCGCCCTGTACGACGCCATCGAGCGACCGGCCCTCCCAGTGCATCGACTGCGGCGATACGGCAATGATCTTGAAGGCGCTATCGGTGATCGCCAGTACGTGGCTTCGGCCCATCGCGCCCTGACGACCGGTGCTCTCCAGCAGGTCCTGGATCGCACCTGGCGTGGAACCCATGGTCGCATCGGCAGCGATCGAACTGGCCAGTTGGCCGGCGGCCAGCGCAAGGATCGCCTTGGCGTCGCGCTCGATCTCGTCGCGCTCGTTCATCAGTGACAGAAAGCGCAGTACTGCGATGATCAACAGAAACATGATGATGAGGGCCGGTATCGATCGCCGCAACAGCGGCTCGGCTGCCAGCAGCCGTCGGTAGGCAGGTTCGGCGATGAGCCGCGTATTGCCCGCGAGACCGTCGCTTCGCGCCTCGCGCCGCCCAAAAGCCGTCCCACCGGGCGCGCCCCACGCGTCCGCCTTCGCCATAAATGGCACTCCCCGATTTTCTGTCCCGCTTGACGATCCGGCAACGCCGCACTTCCGAATCGTCACTAAAGAATCAAAGGTGATTCGCCTTGTCCAGAGGCGCGGCGAAAAAAGATTAAAAATCGACTAAAATAATGGGGTTTTCGAGTGGTCTTCCCTTTTTCCCACAAGGGGAGAACGGGAGGTCGCTTACGCCAGGGTGCGCTCGACGATGTCTCGCAAATCGGCCGACAGCTTCTCGGTATTGGCGATCGAAAGCAACGCCTCCCTTGCCTTGGCCTGCCGCACCGGTTCGAGCGAGCGCCACGACCTGAGCGCCGTCGCCAGCCTGGCGGCCACCTGCGGGTTGCGTTTTTCGACCTGCAGCACCGTTTCGACGAAAAGCCGGTAGCCTTGGCCGTCGGCGCGATGGAAGCCGGTCTGGTTGGCGCTGGAAAACGTGCCGATGAGTGCCCGTACCCGGTTCGGGTTGGCCATCGAGAACGCAGGATGGCCTGTCAAGGCGCGCACCGCGTCGACGGTTTGCGGGCCGGGCACGCTGGCCTGGATCTGGAACCATTTGTCCATGACCAGCGGATCGGTTGCATATTTCGCCTCGAAATCGGCCAGCGCCTTGGTCGCCTCCGGTGAGCCATGGTGACGGTGCGCAAGCACGGTCAACGCCGCGGCCCGGTCGGTCATGTTGGTCGCCGATTGGAAGTGCCCGGCGGCGAGTTCCGCACCTCCCGGCAGCAAGCACAGATAGTCCAGCAGGACATTGCGCAGCGCCCGCCGCCCGGCACTGGCCGCGTCCGGGCTGAACGGACCAGTGTCGGCGAGCCGATCGTAAAGTTTGGAGAATATCTCGCGGTTGGCCTCGGCGATCGCAACCGCCAGCGCCTCGCGCGCCGCGAAAATGGCGTCGGGGTCGATGTTCTTGCCGATGTCGCGGGCGATATCGGCCTCGCCGGGCAGCGCCAGCGCCAGTGCCCGATAGGCGGGTTCGAGCGCTTCGTCGCCGGCTGTCTTGCCGGCAAGCCCGGTCAGCCGGGCGCTGAACTCGGGTTGCCTGTGGTCCAGGATCTGGCGGAAGGCTGCAATCAGCGCATCGGTCAAAAGCGTGTTGAACGACTGCCAGCGCGAGAAGGCGTCGCTGTCGTGCCCAGCCAGAAAAAACTGGTCGTCGGGCCGCTGCTCGACCGAAAGTGTCACCGGCGCCGAAAAGCCGCGGTTGAGCGACATGGCTGGACGCTCGCCAATCCCGGAAAACCTGACGACATGGCGGCGTTTGCGGATATGGATGACACAGTCCTCGACGTTCGCCCCTTCGGCGCCGCTGTGGGCTATCGCCTCGCCACCGGCGCCAACCAGGCCGAAGGCAAGCGGAATGTGCATCAGCCGCTTGCGGCTTTCCGACGGCGTTGGCGGCACCGACTGCTCGATTTCGAGCGTGAATTCCCGCGCTGCCGGATTATACGCCGAACTGACGGTCAGGTTCGGCGTACCGGCCTGATGATACCACAGCGAAAACTGCGACAGGTCGCGACCCGAGACGTCTTCGAACACTTTGATGAAGTCTTCGATCGTCGCCGCCTGGCCGTCGTGACGTTCGAAGTAGAGGTCCATGCCGGCGCGGAACGTCTCGGCGCCGAGGATGGTATGGATCATGCGCACGACTTCCGAGCCTTTTTCGTAGACCGTCGCCGTATAGAAATTGTTGATCTCGCGGTAGCGGCGAGGCCGGACCGGATGCGCCAGCGGCCCTTGGTCCTCGGGAAACTGATGGGCGCGCAGCGTACGAACCTCGGCGATGCGCTTGACGGCGCGCGAGCGCTGATCGGCGGAGAATTCGTGGTCGCGGAAAACGGTCAGGCCTTCCTTCAGGCAAAGCTGGAACCAGTCGCGGCAAGTGATTCTGTTACCTGTCCAATTGTGGAAATACTCATGGGCAATGATGGCCTCGATATTGGCGAAATCGGCGTCGGTCGCGGTTTCCTGGTCGGCCAGCACATATTTGTCGTTGAAGATGTTGAGACCCTTGTTCTCCATTGCTCCCATATTGAAGTCGGATACAGCGACGATGTTGAAGACATCGAGGTCGTATTCGCGGCCGAATGCCTCCTCGTCCCATTTCATCGACCGTTTCAAAGCGTCCATGGCGTAGCCGGCGAGCCTCTCCTTGCCCGGTTCGACATAGATTCCGAGCTCGACCCTGCGGCCAGACAGGGTGACAAAACTGTCCGAGATCTTGCCGAGGTCGCCCGCCACCAGCGCAAACAAATAGGACGGCTTGGGGAAGGGGTCGTGCCAGACCGCATAGTGCCAGCCGCCGGCAAGCTCGCCGCGATCGGCCGGGTTGCCGTTGGACAAAAGCAGCGGCGCCTCATTGCGCTCAGCTTCGATACGCACCGTATAGACCGACAGGATGTCGGGACGGTCGAGGAAATAAGTGATGCGGCGAAAGCCTTCGGCCTCGCATTGCGTGCAATAGACGTCGCTCGAGCGATAGAGGCCCATCAGCGCTTCGTTCTGCGCCGGCGCCAACACGGTTTCAATTCTTAGCTGGAAGCGCCTTGTCGCAGGAGGGCTGATGATTGTCAGTTGATCGGCCGTGACGAGAAAATCCGCAGGGCTCGGCTCCTGGCCGTCGATGGCAATGCCGCGGAGCGTCAGCCCGTCGCCATCCAGCACCAGTGGCACCGACGCCGCAATCCCGTCGCGGCGTTCGACCGTCAGCACGGCGGTCACATGCGTTGCTTCAGGCGAAAGGCGGAAAGTCAGGCTGGTTTCCGGAATGAGATAATCACTGGGGCGATAGTCTTCGAGCTTGAAGACCTGGCCGGTATCTGTGCGCATTCCTTGATTTTTCCTGTCGATCCGGGTGCGGCGGGCGGGTCCGCTGGTCCAAATAATTTGAAGTCTGCGCTCTTTACACGAAACGCTCCCTCGACAAAACTGCAGCGACGTCTATTTCAGGCGATCATTTCCCAAGCATCATCGCGAGGCTTCCATGACCGTCGTCACGCCGAAATTCGGAACGAGCGCCTCTGTGTTGCGTCGCGAGGATGTGGCCTTCATCAAGGGCGCGCGGGAGGCGGGTACGATCGGGTCGACGCCTGCCGCGCTCAATGCGGTGACCGACGCGCACTACCGCACCTACGGCATCAGGCATATCGACATGCCGGCAACGCCGGCGTGCATCTGGGCGGCGATCGAGGAAGCAAGAGGGGCGTGACAGCCAGACCGGATTTGCCAGTGCTTGCAGTTGGCGACCTTGCCGGCGAGCACAGCACGCTGACCGGGATCTTGCTCAAGATCGTATCGGTGGCGGTCTTCGTCGGCATGTCGTCCTGCATCAAGGCGGCAGGCACCGTCCCGGCGGGCCAGATCGTCTTCTTCCGCTCCTTCTTTGCCATTTTTCCGATCATCGCCTTCCTCGCCTTCCAGGGAAAACTCGGAACCGCCTTTTCGACAAAGCGCCCGCTCAACCACATTGCGCGCGGCGTCGTCGGTGTCTGTGCCATGGGGCTCGGCTTCTTCGCGCTGACGCGGCTGCCGCTGCCGGAGGCGATCACACTGAACTACGCGCAGCCGCTGCTGGTCGTGGTGTTCAGTTCGATCTTCCTCGGCGAAGCCATCCGCATCTATCGCTGGAGTGCGGTTGCCGTCGGCCTGGTCGGGGTGCTGATCATCTCGTGGCCGGAACTGACGCTGCTCAGTTCGGGCGCTGCCCTTGGCGATCAGGAGGTGCTTGGCGTCATCGCCGCCCTGATAGCCGCGGCGATCTCGGCCATCGCCATGCTCCTGGTTCGCAACCTCGTCCAGAGTGAGCGGACGGCGACCATCGTGCTGTGGTTTTCGGTAACCGCGAGCGTCATGGCGCTGCTTTCGCTGCCATTCGGCTGGCAGGCGCTGACGCCAGCACAGGCGGGGCTTCTGATTGCCGCGGGTTTTTGCGGCGGGCTTGGCCAGATTCTGATGACCTCGGCCTATCGCCATGCCGAGGCTTCCGTCGTAGCACCTTTCGAATACACTTCGATGATCCTCGGCGTCGTCGTCGGCTATCTGGTCTTTGGCGATATCGCCACGATCAACATGCTGGTCGGCGGCATGATCGTGGTTGCGGCGGGGATTTTCATCATCTGGCGCGAGCGCCAGCTGGGTCTCGAACGCACCCGCACCCGCAAGGCCGTCGCGCCGGAAGGGTGATCAGCCCGCTGCGTCGGTCCGCTCTTTCGCCAGCCGCATCAGCACCGCCCGCGTCTGCTCGTCGGCGGGGAAAAAAGATTCGATCGCCAGCTCCGCCAGCGTCACGTCGAGCGGCGTGCCGAACACGGTGATGGTGCTGATGAACGACAGCACCGCGTCGCCATGGGCAAGCTTGAGCGGATAGACAATCGCGTTCGGTTCGACCGGCGCCGGCCGGCTGCTTTTAAGGCCGGACAGATAGGCCCGAAGCTCGCGCTCGAGCTCGACCAGAACCGGATCGGCGGCAGCGTCGTTCTGCCGCTTCAGCCGCTCCAGAAGATGCGTCCGCCATTCCGCAAGGTTGACGATGCGCGGCGCGATGCCGCCGGGATGCAGGCTGAGGCGCAAAACGTTGACCGGCGGCTTCAGCAGGGAGGCGTCGGCGACATTGGCGAGGAACGGGCCGATGGCGGCGTTCGCCGACACCAGGTTCCAATGCCGGTCGACGGCAAGCGCCGGGAACGGCTCGTGCGCCTTGAGCACGGTCTCGACCGCCGCCATCGCCGGTGCCATCGAGGCATCGTCAAGTGGTCGTTCGCTGAAGCTCGGGGCAAAGCCGGCGGCCAGCAGCAGCTGGTTGCGCTGCCTGAGCGGGATCGAAAGCTGCTCCGCCAGATGCAGCACCATGTCACGCGAGGGTGCGGCGCGGCCGCTTTCAACGAAACTCAGATGCCGCTGCGAGATCTCGGCCTCCATGGCGAGGTCGAGCTGGCTCATGCGCCGGCGTGTACGCCATTCGCGAATGAGACTGCCGGCGGAAATCTGGGCTGCTGTCATAACGAGATGACTAGGCCGGCAGTGGGCGCATTTCAATTACCTGCGAGATCATGATGCCGCCCTTCCTTCCTCGCGAGGGGAGGACGGAAGACGCGTTCTGCACCGTTACCCAAGTGCCCGCAACTTCGCCTTCACTTCGAGGAAATCCCGCCACGCCAGCTTCTTGTGCGCCGGCGTTCTCAACAAGTAGGCCGGATGCAGGGTCGGCATGGCGGGAATGGCGACGCCAGACGGGGTCGTGTGGACGCGCCAGTTGCCGCGCAGCCGCAATATGCCTTCGGAGGTGTTGAGCAGGGTCTTTGCCGACGGGCCGCCGAGATTGACCAGCACCTTCGGATTGACCAGTTCGATCTGCCGCTCGATGAACGGCCGGCAGATCTCGGTCTCGTGCGGTGTCGGCGTGCGGTTGCCCGGCGGCCGCCAGGGAATCACGTTGGCGATGTAGGCAGATGTCCGGTCAAGGCCGATCGCGGCCAGCATGCGGTCGAGCAGCCGGCCCGAGCGGCCGACGAACGGCAAGCCCTCTATGTCCTCGTCGCGGCCCGGTGCTTCGCCGACCAGCATCACCGCGGCAGTCGGATTGCCGTCGGCGAACACCAGGTTCTTGGCGGTGAATTTAAGATTGCAGCCGTTGAATGCCGCCATGTGCTGGCGAAGCTCGTCGAGGTTTGCCGCCGATCTCGCCAGTTGCCGCGCCAATGCCGCCTGCGCCTCGTCGGGCACCGTTGACATGGCCAGGGACGTTCGCACTGCCGGTGCCGTATTCGGTCTCTCGCCCATTTCGCCGCGCGACACGCTCGTCGAGCGATGAGGCGATGCATTTTCACCGGCCGGCAGAGCGGCCGCCGCAGGCACCCGCTCCGGCGGCCTGGCTTCTGCAAACCTGTTTACCGGCTGTTCTTCAAGTGCCTCGTCGACGCCGGCGCAGGCGTAGAAGGCCAGCAGCTCGGCGAGATCGGCTCGGCTAGTGTGGGGGGCGGCAGTCATGGTTTCACATTCGGCCGCGGAGCTTGAATTTGCAAGTTCAGCTCGACGGTATGCGCGGATCCTGCACCAGATAGAACGTCCAGCGCGGCGTGTAGTCGGTGATCAGGAAATAGAAGCTGGCGGTCTTCAGCGGGTCGATCTTGCCGTTCTTGAACAGCAGGCGGTCATACGGTTCGAAATTGCGGTCGAAATCGGCGTAGCTGCTCGACCAGATATTTTCGGGCGTTTTGTTGCGCTGGTCGAACGACAGGCCGTCGCCGAACACGCTCGGCTGGTCGAGGATCTCCTGGAGTTCGAACTGGAACTCGACCCAGGCTTGGCCGCTATTGTTGAGCACGTCGATGCGCATATACATCAGACCATTGGCGAAGTCTCCCGCCTTGCCGAACGGCTGGATCGGCCTTGTCGTGCGAATGGCCAGCGTTACCGGCGTCGCTGAATTCAGCTCTTCGGTGATGACCAGCGGATCCTCTTTCGTGCCGATGCCGGAAGCCCCGGTGATGCGGAAACCGCCGCGCTCGTCGGAAAAGGAATAGGCGCCGGTCGCCCAGACCAGTTGCTGCTCGGCACGGGCATCGAGGGCCGTCAGTGGCAGAAGCGCCAAGAGCGCCGCACGGCAAAACCGGCCGGGCGTGAAAAAAAAGCGCGTCGATGAAAAGCCAGCCGGCCCGAATATGCGCATGGCGGGAAGTATGGCCGATAAGCAAGCCGTCGAACAATTAAAAACATCAGTGCGACATATCTGTGCAAACGGAATAGGATTGAAGATTGATGCTCGTCACCGCGAATCTGTGCGGCAGGACGCGACTTTTTGACGAAATCGGTATTGTCACGTCCGCGCCGGTTTCCCGTCGCTATTTGATGCGCTATGCAGCGCGTGAGCCAGCAAGATGCCGGGAATAGCGAGCCAGTGAGGGATCGATGAGCGATATCGAACGCGAAAGCATGGAATTCGACGTGGTCATCGTCGGCGCCGGCCCGGCCGGCCTCGCCGCCGCGATCCGTCTCAAGCAGGTCAATCCCGAGCTTTCCGTCGTCGTGCTGGAAAAGGGCGGCGAAGTCGGCGCGCACATCCTGTCCGGCGCCGTCGTCGATCCGATCGGCATCGACCGGCTGCTGCCCGGCTGGCGCGAAGAGGAGGGTCATCCCTTCAGGACACCGGTCACCGACGACCATTTCCTGGTTCTCGGCCCCGCCGGTTCGTTCCGTCTGCCCAATATCCTGATGCCGCCGCTGATGAACAATCACGGCAACTATATCGTCTCGCTCGGCAATGTCTGCCGCTGGCTGGCGACCAAGGCCGAGGCGCTGGGCGTCGAGATCTATCCGGGCTTTGCCGCGGTCGGCCTGCTCTACAACGAGGCCGGTGCGGTCACTGGCGTCGTCACCGGCGACATGGGCGTCGAGAAGGACGGCACGCACGGTCCGGGCTTTGCGCCGGGCATGGCGCTGATGGGCAAATATGTCTTGATCGGCGAGGGCGCGCGCGGCTCGCTGGCCAAGCAACTGATCGCCAAATACCACCTTTCCGACGGTCGTGAGCCCGGAAAATACGGCATCGGCCTCAAGGAACTCTGGCAGATCAAACCGGAAAACCACCGGCCGGGCCTTGTCCAGCATTCCTTCGGCTGGCCGCTCGATTTGAAGACCGGCGGCGGCTCCTTCCTCTACCATCTCGAGGACAACCAGGTGGCAGTCGGCTTCGTCGTTCACCTGAACTACAAGAATCCCTATCTGTCGCCCTTTGGCGAGTTTCAGCGCTTCAAGACCCATCCGGCGATCCGCGGCACCTTCGAGGGTGCCAAGCGGCTGGGCTATGGTGCCCGCGCCATCACCGAAGGCGGCTGGCAATCGGTGCCGAAACTGTCCTTCCCTGGCGGTGCGCTGATCGGCTGCGCAGCCGGCTTCGTCAACGTGCCGCGCATCAAGGGCTCGCACAATGCCGTGCTCTCCGGAATGCTGGCGGCCGAGCATGTCTGTGATGCGATAGCCGCCGGCCGCACCAATGACGAGCTGGCCTCCTACGAGGCCGCCTGGCGCGCCACCGATATCGGCAAGGACCTGAAGAAAGTGCGCAACGTCAAGCCGCTATGGTCGCGCTTCGGCACCATTGTCGGCGTCGGCCTTGGCGGCCTCGACATGTGGCTGAACACGCTGTTCGGCTTCTCGCCCTTCGGCACGATGAAGCACGGCAGGGCCGACTATGCGACGCTGGAACCGGCCGCCGCGCACCAGAAGATCGCCTACCCGAAGCCGGACGGGGTGCTGACCTTCGACCGGCTGTCGTCGGTGTTCCTGTCCAACACCAACCACGAGGAGAACGAGCCGGTGCATCTGCTCGTCGCCGACATGGACCTGCAGAAGCGCTCTGAGCATGACGTCTATGCGGGACCCTCGACGCGTTACTGCCCGGCCAGCGTCTACGAATGGGTCGACAAGGATGGCAATGCCGCCGCCGATCCTGCGGCCAAGGATGTGCGCTTCGTCATCAACGCGCAGAACTGCGTGCACTGCAAGACTTGCGATATCAAGGACCCGAACCAGAACATAAATTGGGTGCCGCCACAGGGCGGCGAGGGCCCGGTCTACCAGAACATGTAAGTCACAAGGTTTGCTCCGGACTAAACAAGATGAGGAGCAGCGCAACCGTAGGATTGTTGAATAAACCGCCTGCCTGTGTTTCCTTTCTGCGGCGACAGGGAGGAAGGAAAAATGCGCCTGGAAGTTCTGACGAGCGTTGTGGCGATCGGGGCATTGTGCGCCCCTGCAGCCTTGGCCGGCACTAAGGTGCTGGTCAAGACACGAACTTACAACATTGCCGGAACCACCGGCGCGGCCCTGATCGAGGCCATGGATCGCAGTGGGCCGAAGCACGGCTTCATGACCCACGCCATCGCGCAGACCGGCTACAGCGTCGATGATTGGACCTTCGACGCCCAACGGGAAAACGGCGTCTGCCGCCTGCGCCAGGCCAACGGGACGCTCAATCTCTTCTATACCTATCCCAAACTAGTCTCAGCCACGTCGCCTGCGCTGCAGAAGCGCTGGAAGCGGTTCTTCGCTGGCGTTCGCGCCCATGAAGAGACCCATGGCCGCATCGCCAGACAGATGATGCGGGCCACCGAAAAGTCGGTTCGAGGGCTGACAGTCGGTGATGACCCGCACTGTTTCGAGGCACGTCGCGAGGCAAAGCGCCGGATCAATGCCATCTATGCCGAATACGAGGCAAAGCAGATCGCCTTCGATGCGCACGAGCATCGCGACGGCGGCCCTGTCGAGCACCTCATCCGCGCTTTTGTGGGCCAGTAATAAGCCAGGTCGAGATTGGACTGCGGATTTTCAGCTTCGCGTCCCGCCAGGCAGCGCCGCAAGCGCGGTCGCCGTCTGGTGCTCGTCGAGCGGCTTTTGTTCATCCGACCGAAGCGAAAACTCCACCAGCACCGGCAGATGGTCTGAGCCGGTGTCCTCAAGGGTCGACGCCGAATGGATAACAATGGCGCCCTTGCTGAAGACCTGGTCGATCGGCAGTCCGGCGAAGCGCAGGAAATCCGGCAGCCTTCTGTAGAGCCAGGTCGGCCCGACCGACGGCATTACAGTCAGCTTGCCAAGCGATGCGACGCGCCGGACGGCGGCGCTCCATGGCGCTGCGTTGCAGTCGCCTGCCAGGATCGACGTCTGGCCAAGCGAGGCGATTTCGTCAGACAACCCTCCAATCTGCCGTGATTGGTTGTGCGGCCATGGCCAGGTGAGGTGGATGGCGGCGACATCGACGTCGGTTCCGCCGAAATCGACGGTGGCGATCGCCATCGCGCCGCGGCTGTCGCAGTGCGGCTCCGTGCCTATGCCAAACGGTCGTCTGGACAGCAGCGCAACGCCGAACACGCCATTGGGATATGGGCAGAGGATCCGGTAGGGATAGCCGCCGGATAGCAGCCCAAGCTTTGCCTTCCACGTTTCGGACACCTCGTCGAGGGTGATAACATCAGGCTGGGTCCGGCCGATCAGCGACAGCACCTTCTCAGGCGTTGGATTGTTGAACCTGAGGTTCATCTGCAGCAGGCGGTAGACTGGCTCGTCACCGAGTTTGGCTTCGTAGGCGGCCTGCACCTGCCATAGCCGCGAAAGCGGCAAGGCATTCTGCGTGGTGGCAAAGGAGGCTATCGCAAACAGCAATGCGACCGCGGCCTGCAGGCGAAACGAGGTGGCGAGCAGCGGCAGCGCGCAAAGCGCCATCAGCACCGAAAAATGGACGCGGAAATGAGCAAAGGAATCGAGGGCCGGATGCAGCGATCCGAAGAACCCGGCCACCAGCGCGGCCGAGAGTGCAAGCATTGCGACGAATGCCAGCGCAACCGTCATGTCCCGAACACGTGCCATCGCCTTGTCTATCGGCAGAAGTGCGGCTCAATCAAGATGACGAAATGTCCTGATCTGGACCGACACATGCGATTCGGCATTTACTGGAAGGCAGTTTCCGAAAAGCTCCTGAGTTTGCGCGAATGCAGTCGGTCCATCGGCATTTCAGCCAGCTTCTCCATCGCCCTGATGCCGATGGTCAGGTGCTGCGCTACTTGCCGCTTGTAGAACTCGGTCGCCATGCCCGGCAACTTCAATTCGCCATGCAGCGGCTTGTCGGATACGCAAAGCAGCGTGCCATAGGGCACCCGGAAGCGGAAGCCGTTGGCGGCGATCGTCGCCGATTCCATGTCGAGCGCGATCGCCCGCGACTGCGACAGCCGCTGGACCGGCCCGCGCTGGTCGCGCAGCTCCCAATTGCGGTTGTCGATAGTGGCGACGGTGCCAGTGCGCATGATGCGCTTGAGATCATATCCGGAAAGCCCGGTGACCTCGGCGACCGCTTCCTGCAGAGCCACCTGGATTTCGGCTAGCGGCGGGATCGGCACCCAGACCGGAAGATCGTCGTCGAGGACATGGTCTTCTCGTACATAGGCATGGGCCAGCACATAATCCCCGAGCGCCTGCGTGTTGCGCAGGCCGGCGCAATGGCCGAGCATCACCCAGGCATGCGGCCGGAGCACCGCAATATGGTCGGTGATCGTCTTGGCGTTGGAAGGCCCAACGCCGATATTGACCATGGTGATGCCGCCATGATTCGGCTTCTTCAGATGATAGGCCGGCATCTGCGGCAGGCGAGGCGGCGCAGCACCCTCACCGGGCGCGCCGTCCCCTGCTTTGGTCACGATGTTGCCCGGCTCGACGAACTCGACATATCCATCACCGCCATTGGCCATCAATTCGCGTGCACGGGCGACGAATTCGTCGATGTAGAATTGGTAGTTGGTGAACAGCACGAAGTTCTGGAAATGCTGGGGACTGGTCGCCGTATAATGCGACATCCGGTGCAGCGAATAGTCGATGCGTTGCGCGGTGAACGGCGCCAGCGGCCGTGCCTCGCCCAATGCCACTTCGAACGTGCCGTTGGCGATCTGGTCGTCGGTGCCGTCGAGATCCGGCACGTCGAACAGGTCACGGATCGGCCGTTTGATGCGCTCGGCAGCAGTCCCGTCGACATGCGTGCCTTCGAGGAAGGCGAAATGCAGCGGGATGGGAGTGGTCGATTCCGAAACCGTGACGGGAACGCCGTGGTTGCGCATGATCAGCCGAAGCTGTTCGGTGAGGTAGCTTTCGAAAAGAGCAGGCTGGGTGACGGTGGTTGAGAAATGCCCCGGCGTCGGCATGTGGCCATAGGCCTGCCGCGAGTCGATTTGCGTGAAGGAACTCGTGGTGACGCCGATCTCCGGATAGAAAGCCCGGTAGCGTTTGTTGTTGTCGCCGCCCGCGGCGAGCGCGGTAAATGAGTCGCGCAGGAACTTGGTGTTGCGGTCGTAAAGCACCTGTAGGGCGGCGACCGCCTTCTTGGCGTCGTTGAAGCTCTGCCGGCCAAACGGCTCCGGCGTGACCACCGATTCAATGGCTTGGGGATAGATTCGCTTTTCCATGACCCAATATAGAGAGTTGGACGCGCGGTTGGGAGGGGGTAAGGCGGCCTCAATACGCGCTGTCGGCGTTTTTCGGTCTGCTAGCCGCGCTGCAGGCTAACCAGCAGCACAAAGCCGAGGCCTGACTTCCTCAACGCAGGCGCCTCGATCGTCGAGCCGGCATTGGTGCGCATCGTCGGCACGGCCAGTACCGGTACCGAAAGAACAGTCAGGATGAGCGCCGCGCGCGGCAGCAGCCGAAGCGTCTTGAGGGTGTTGGCGGCGAGGCGGTTCATTGGCGTTTTGCTTTTCTCTAAAGGTTCAGCTCTTTGTCGTTTCAGTGGTGAAGATGGTTCAAGCAACCGAGTCGGCAGGAACTGGCGACGTCCCAGGAGCGGGACGGCCGGCCGGCTTCGGCGACAAGGACGGCGAACAACATGCCGAACAGACTCATCAGCAGGCAGACGATGGTGAAGCGGCGGGCAAGCTGCGCGGTGTCTCCTTCAACACGCATGACAATGCCTTGCCCCGGCTGAACCGGCTCTGATCCCGGCGTTCATCTGCGGTTCAAAAATGGTTGATGATCTCTGAGAGGGTCCGCTGTGAGTGCAGCGACCCATGGCGACACCATGGCTGCGAGACCGATAACATGAAAACGGGCCGACTGGCCCCGCTCACCCCGGCAGGAAGGGCACGATCAGAGCTTGTGCCAGGTCTGGCTCTTGCAGATCAGCCCGCCGAGCACGCAGCCGCTCATCTTGAGAGAACTGCCGGAAAGCGAAGCCTTGCCCGAATAGGTCTTGTCGGTTTCCGGGTCGGTTATCGTGCCGGCATATTTGTTGTCGCCGGCAACCTTCAGTGAACCGATGTTCTTGCCGGCAAATTTGCCGGATTTGAGCGTAATCGAAAATGCCCCGCCGCCACCCGAAATGGCGGCAGTCGATCCGGCTTGCGTTTTCCAATTGCCTTCGATCGGATCGGCCCATGCCGCGCCGGTCATCATTATTGCGGCCGCGAGGGCCAGGCTCACTTGTCGAAACATGTCTTTCCTCCCTCAGGTAAGTCCAATCGGGCTCCGTCCCGGGTGTCTGCCCCTTACGCAAACGTAAGCTAGTCCAGCTCCCGGAAAAACAAAAGCGGTGCCGCCACGGAAGGGTTGCGGGTTTTTGCCCGCTCCCGAACGGCCGCGCCGGCGAAAAATGAAACGGGCCGCACACGTCTTTGTCTTCTGTGGTTAGCGGAGTCTTGATCCGCGCCTCGCAAGTTTTCTTCAAATCTTGTGCAAACCGGCGCGATTGCTGGCTTTGTATCCTTAACGAATTTTCGTGTTTACCTCTTGTTTTAGCTTTGTTTTCCTCAAATTAAGCACGCCATTTAACGACGGATTCAAGCCTCCGGGGCATTCTCGAAAGCATCGAAAGAGCGGCCGCCCCCGACGGTAATCAAGGACACCGAGGGACATACGGAGACAGCTCTCGGGAGCCAGAACAGGGGATTTGAAATGGCACGTTTTGAAATGCTTGAAGCCGGCTTCGGCGCCATGGGGGCAACCGCCCAGGCCGATATTCTTTTCGAGTTGGGCATGATGTATGCGACTGGCCGCGATTGCGAGACCGACGTCGTCGCCGCCCACAAATGGTTCAACATCGCCGCGATCAAGGGTTCGGCCCGCGCCGCGGAACTGCGCTCCGAATTGTCTGCCGCCATGTCGAAGGTCGAGATCGCCAAGGCGCTGCGCGAAGCTCGCGAATGGATGACGATGCACTGAATTCGCCGGCATCGACCTCACAAGGGGTACTGACCTCACGACAGGGACGCTTCGGGTCAAGGCCGCGCAGAGGGCCGGGCCCGAAAAATCAAGGCCGCGCAAGACAGCCGGGCCAACAAGATCAAGAACACGGCGGACGAGCCGCGCCATAAACCGTACAAACAGGGAAGGCGAGCGGATCCTGGTGGGGATACCTCGGGAACTCGATGAGAAAAGCTGCGACCGGCCGGAACAAGGCTGGCGCGGCTTTGTCTTTGGAACAGCGCATTACAGGCCCAATCGAGCGCCGACGATGCGTCTAGACAGCTCCGGTGAAGGATGAAATTCTCCCGCCATTCTGGAAGAGGCGCGGCCGGGATGGTCGCGCGAGAGTGGAGGAGTTGTGTCACCATGAAGAAATTCAGTATTTTCAGCGCAGCCATATTTGGCCTGATGATGACCGCGCCGGTCGCCTTCGCCGATGACATCACCTTTTCGGTGGTCGGACCGATGACCGGTCAGCTTGCCAACATCGGCGATCAGTTTAAGCAAGGCGCGCAAGCCGCCGCCGACGCGATCAACGCGGCGGGCGGCGTCGACGGCCGCCAGATCAAGCTCGACATCGAGGATGACCAGTGCGATCCGAAGCAGGCGGTTTCGGTCGCCAACCGCATCATCGCCAACGGTGTCAAGTTCATCGATGGCCACGCCTGCTCGGGCTCCAGCATCCCGGCCTCCGCTGTCTACGCCGAAGCCGGTGCGCTGATGATGAGTCCGGCTTCCTCGAACCCGGTGTTGACCGATGCAGCGGCGAAAGCCGGCTGGCCGACGATCATGCGCCTCTACACGCGCGACGATGCGCAGGGCGCTTTCATCGGTCCCTGGATCGCCAAGAAATATGCCGGCAAGAAAGTCGTCATCCTGCACGACAAGAGCGCCTATGGGCAGGGCGTGGCCGATGCCGTGAAGGCAACGATGAACCAGAACGGTCTCAATGAAATCCTCTACGAGGGCATCAACGCTGGCGAGAAGGACTATTCCGCTCTTGTTACCAAGCTCAAGGAGCTGAAAGCCGACGTCGTCTATTTCGGCGGCTATCACCCCGAAGCCGGCCTGATCCTGCGCCAGTCGGCGGAGCAGAACCTCAAGTTCCAGTTGATCATGCCGGACTCGATCGCTTCTCCGGAATTCTGGCAGGTTGCCGGTCCGGCCGGCGAAGGCACCATGTTCGTCTTCCCATCGAATCCGCAGGCGAAGCCCGAAGCCAAGGAGGCCATCGCCAAGATCAAGGCCGGCGGCTTCGTGCCTGAGGGCTTCACGCTGTTTTCCTATGCGGTGATCCAGGCCTTCGCCGAAGGCATCAAACGCGCCGGCAGCGACGATCCGGCAAAAGTCGCCGAAGCGTTAAAGAACGGCCAGCCGATCAGCACGGTTGTCGGCTCGGTCACCTTCGACGAGAAGGGCGACCTCAAGAACGCGAGCTACGACATCAACCAGTGGCATGACGGCAAATACGCGCCGATCCAACCGTGATGGCCGCGGCGCCGCAAGACGCGCTGCTGTAATCGAACATGGCCGGGGGTCAAACCCGGCCACATTTTTTTTGGCGGCGCCTTTGTCACGCGTTCGAGATCACTTCGTGGATAGGGAAACAGCAGTCAACTGAGGTTCCTCGACAAAGCGAACCAGCACGGTGCCGTCGGTTACCTGCGCGCCTTCGGCAGCAATCTCGGCGATAACCCCGTCATGGGGCGCGGCAATGGTGTGCTCCATCTTCATCGCCTCCAGGATCAGCAGCGGCTGGCCCTTGATCACGGACTCGCCTTTGCCTGCACGCACCAATTTGACCAGGCCGGGCATTGGAGCGCGCAGGCTGACGGAAGCGGCGGCGGCTTCGTCGGCTCGGGCCAGCGGATCCGGCACGGCAAAACCGTAGCCGATGGCGCCATCGAAGACCGTGACGTGGCCCGGCCAGCGGGCGAGGCGAGGCGCCGCGCGGAGATCCCGCGAATTGACGCTGTCATAGGGCGCATCCAGCGCCACCTCGAACCGCCCGTCCGGCCGCACCGACACGCGCGCGCCGATCTCCTGCTCGCCAAACTTCAGCAGGGTGCTCCGCGCTACAGCGTGGAAATGCGCATAGCCGGCCAGTGACGACCAGGGATCGTCCGAGGACGGCAAGTCGCGCGCACCGGACGCGGCAAGTGCCGCGGCGGCAATCGTCTCACCGCTCGGCGGCGGAACCGCCGTCAACGCCTGCTGGTGCCTGGCGATCAGGCCGGTATCGACATCGCCCGCCGCAAAATCCGCATCAGCGGCCAGCGCGGCAAGAAAGCCAGTGTTGACCGTCGAGCCGGCGATTTCGGTCTGCGACAGTGCCGTGCCAAGCGCGATGAGCGCCGTCCGTCTGTCCTTGCCATGAACGATCAGCTTGGCGATCATCGGATCGTAGAACGGCGAAATCGCATCGCCAGCGCGTACACCGGTTTCGACGCGCATGGTCGCACCCTCCGGTGCCGGCTGCGGAAATTTCAAATGGTGCAAGGTGCCGGTCGCCGGCAAAAACCCTCTTGCCGCGTCCTCGGCATAGATGCGCGCCTCGAAGGCGTGGCCGGAGAGCGCGATCTCGCTCTGCGTCTTCGGCAGTTTTTCGCCGGCGGCTACCCGCAACTGCCACTCGACCAGGTCGATGCCGGTAACCATTTCGGTGACGGGGTGCTCGACCTGCAGACGGGTGTTCATTTCCATGAACCAGAAACGGTCGGCCTTCAGACCTTGCGAGGCATCGACGATGAACTCGATGGTACCGGCGCCGGAATAGTGGATTGCCTTGGCGGCTTTCACCGCCGCCTCCGTCATCGCCTTGCGCAGTGCCGGCGTCATGCCGGGGGCAGGCGCCTCCTCGATCACCTTCTGGTGGCGGCGCTGCGCCGAGCAGTCGCGTTCGTGAAGATGCACGGCGTTGCCGAAATTGTCACCAAACACCTGCACTTCGATGTGTCGCGGCTTGTCGACATATTTTTCCACCAAGACGCGGTCGTCACCGAACGCGGCTTTCGCCTCGCGCCGCGCGCCCGACAGTGCTTCCGAAAAATCATCGGGATGCTCGACGCGCCGCATGCCTTTGCCGCCGCCGCCGGCGCGCGCCTTGATCAGTACGGGGTAGCCTATCTCGCGCGCCTTGGAGGCGAGCAACACGATCTCCTGCGCTTCGCCGTGATAGCCCGGAACGACAGGCACGCCGGCCTTTTCCATCAGCCGCTTGGCCGCGTCCTTCAGTCCCATGGCACGGATCGAGGCCGCCGACGGCCCAATGAAGATCAGCCCCGCCGCGACCACCTGGTCGACGAAATCGGGGTTTTCCGAAAGAAAGCCGTAGCCCGGATGGATGGCCGCGGCACCTGTGGCCAAAGCCGCCGCGATGATCTTGTCGCCGCGCAGATAGCTTTCGTTGGCGGGAGAGGCGCCGATATGCACCGCTTCGTCGGCCATTTCGACATGCAGGGCGTGAGCGTCGGCGTCGGAATACACGGCGATGCTGCGCACACCCATCCTGCGTGCCGAGCGGATCACCCGGCAGGCGATCTCGCCACGGTTGGCGATCAGGATCTTGGCGAACATCGGGCCTCCACAGGCAGAGCTGCCGCCAACGGCGCGAATTCTCGTCACGCGAACTGCGGCAATGCCCTGCTTTGTAGTCTGGCGGTCAAAGGGTAGGCAAGCGAGGCCTGCCTACTTTGAGGCCGCGATTTCGCAAGCTCCCCCGGTCGTGACCCTGTAACGGTCGCGGGTGACCTGGCAGGATTTCATCGCCATATCCTCGGCAGCCTTTTGCGAGGGCGCATTCAAGCGCGAGCCGCACAGGATGTACAACGAACGCACCCGGGAATACGGAGTGGTCGCATAAGCTGAATGGCCGCTGGCCGCGACATAGGCCTTATATGCCTTGGTGCATGGCCGATCCGCGGTCGCCGGAAAATACGGGTAGAAGCGGACGTCGCCCTTGCTTCCAGCCAGCGATTCCGCCGCGCCGACATTGGGGCTCGAGATTAGAAGCAACCCGGTTATTAGCGAGAAGACTGCTTGTTTGACGCTTATAGATTTCATTTTTCCCACCCATTGAATATGTCGAAGGCCGACGAGTGTCGGTCCATTTGGAGGCAGCTATGGCGCAGGCCCCTGCAGTCGTGACCTTGTACTTGCTGCGCGCGGACTGGCAGGATTTCAACGCCAGCGCCTCCGCAGCCTTCTGGGATGTTGCATTCAGATAAGCACCGCAAATAGTGAATTCGGTTGCCCAGTTGAATGGCGTCATCGCATAGGCCGAGTGACCGCCAGCCGCCACATAGTCCTTGTAATTCTTGCCGCAGCCTCCGATTGTACCCGGTGCAAAATAGACCGGAAAACGGCTGTCGCCCTTGCTTCCCGCCAGCGATTCGGCGGCGCCGACATTCGGTGCAGAGGCCACAAGCAGTGCAAGTACCGACATGGTTGCTCGCTTGATTGATAAAGATTTCATTGCCAAACCCATTTGAACCCCAAACACTGAAATATATTCGCCTACTTGGAGGCAGCGATTTCGCAGCCGCCGCCTGTTGTAACTCTGTAACTGTTGCGGGCGGCCTGACAGGATTTCAACGCCAATTCTTCGGCAGCTTGCTGTGACGGTGCATTCAAGCGCGAGCCGCAGATGATGTACAGAAAACGCACCCGGGAATACGGAGTGGTTGCATAGGCTGAATGGCCGCCGGCCGCTACATAGGCCTTATAGGCCCTGGTACACGGATCCTTCGGGCTCTGCGGCAAATAGGGATAGAAACGGGTCTCGCCCTTGCTTCCCGCCAGCGACTGCGCTGCGCCGATGCCAGGGGTCACTAATATAAGCAACCCTGCAAGTAAATGCACAGTTGTTCTCTGAAAAACTCGCCGCCTCATCTTCGCCCAATCCCCATTGGTATTTGCGATGATCAATAGCCGTGATTCTTTCGTCTGGCCAGATCGAGAAGCAAAAAATAGTCTGGAGATGTGGGTTGTCTCCCGCGCAGGGTCACACCCTGCCGAGTGCAGCGACGACCCGCTGATACAATTCGGCCGTCGGCTCGTCGAAGCAGCAGAAAATGACGGTTGCCGGAGCGATGTTCTGGCCGATGAAGGCGCTCACGGTCCCGACAGCAATTTGCGTCGCCTGATCCTTCGGATAGCGGTAGGCCCCGGTCGAGATCGCAGGAAACGCCACCGTCCGGCAGTCCTTTGCGGCGGCGATTTCGAGCGACCGGCGATAGCAGGAGGCGAGCAGTTCGGCTTCTCCTTTGCTGCCACCTTGCCAGACCGGCCCGACCGTATGAATGACGTAGCGCGCGGGCAGCCTGTAGCCCTTGGTGATTTTTGCGTCTCCGACCTTGCAGCCATGCAAGGTCCGGCATTCTGCCACAAGCTCGGGGCCGGCCGCGCGGTGGATAGCGCCGTCGACGCCGCCGCCTCCGAGAAGAGAGGTATTGGCGGCGTTGACGATGGCATCGACCGCCAGCTTCGTGATGTCGCCGGTTTGAATGCGAATCCTCTGGCCGATTTCGCTCATCTCACATCCTGAACACGCCGAATTTTGTCTCCTCGATCTCGGCGTTGAGCGCGGCCGAAAGGCTGAGCGCCAGCACCTCGCGGGTCTTGGCCGGGTCGATGATGCCGTCGTCCCAGAGCCTTGCCGACGAATAGAGCGGGTGTCCCTCGTGCTCGTACTTCATCAGGATCGGCTTCTTGAATTTCGCTTCCTCCTCAGCGCTCCATTCCCCGCCCTTGCGCTCGATGCCTTCGCGCTTGACCACGGCCAGCACCGTTGCCGCCTGCTCGCCGCCCATCACCGAAATGCGGGCATTCGGCCACATCCACAGGAAGCGTGGCGAATAGGCGCGTCCGCACATGCCGTAATTGCCGGCACCGAACGAGCCGCCGATGATCACGGTCACCTTCGGCACCTTGGCCGTTGCGACCGCCATGACCAGCTTGGCGCCGTCCTTGGCGATGCCGCCGGCCTCGTATTTTCGCCCGACCATGAAGCCGGTGATGTTCTGCAGGAAAATCAGCGGGATCTTGCGCTGGCAGCACAGCTCGATGAAGTGCGCGCCCTTCAGCGCGCTTTCCGAAAACAGCACGCCATTGTTGGCGACGATGCCGACCGGCATGCCGCTGAGATGGGCGAAACCGGTGACCAGCGTGGTGCCATAATTCTGCTTGAACTCATCGAACTCGGAGCCGTCGACGGTGCGGGCGATTACCTCGCGCACGTCATAGGGCTGGCGCAGATCCGTCGGCACGATGCCGTAGAGTTCATGTGGATCGTGAAGCGGCGGAATCGATTTCTGCAAGGCCAGGCTTACATTTTTGTTCCGATTCAGGTTTTTGACGATACGCCGGCATATGGCCAGCGCATGCTCGTCGTCGAGCGCATAGTGGTCGGCAACGCCGGAAAGCCTTGTGTGCACGTCGGCGCCACCGAGGTCCTCGGCGGTGACGTCCTCGCCGGTGGCCGCCTTCACCAGCGGCGGCCCGCCGAGAAAGATGGTTGCCTGGTTGCGCACCATGATTGTCTCGTCCGACATCGCAGGCACATAAGCGCCGCCGGCCGTGCACGAACCCATGACGCAGGCGATTTGCGGAATGCCGGCGGCCGACATGTTGGCCTGGTTGTAGAAGATGCGGCCGAAATGATCGCGGTCGGGAAACACCTCGTCCTGGTTGGGCAGATTGGCGCCGCCGCTGTCGACCAGATAGACGCAAGGCAGATTGTTCTGCAATGCGATCTCCTGTGCACGCAGATGCTTCTTCACCGTCAGTGGATAATAGGTACCGCCCTTCACCGTGGCGTCATTGACGACGACCATCACTTCGGTGCCTTCGACGCGGCCGACGCCGGCGATGAGGCCGGCCGAAGGGATGTCCTCGCCATACATCGACCATGCCGCGAACTGGCCGATTTCGAGGAAGGGCGAGCCTGTATCGAGCAATTGGGCAAGGCGTTGCCGCGGCAGGAGCTTGCCGCGGGAGACGTGCCGCTCACGCGCCTCTTCCGCGCCACCGCCCTCGATGGCGGCGGCTTTTTCAGCAATATCGGCGACCAGCGCCCGCATGCGCTCGGCATTGGCGCGGAAAATATCGGAGGCGGGCGACATCTGCGAGGTGAGGGGGGCCATGGCGCTACCGGATCAACTCGATCTTGCAGCCGACATCGAGGTCGCCCCAATCGCGATCAGCGGTGACGGCAATGGCATTCTCGCGAATTGCCAGCGCCAGGCAAGCCCGATCGCCCAGCGACAAGCCGCGATGCCGCGTCAATTGGCGAAGCTGCCCGGCGGCGATGCCCATCGCGTCGTCGAAAACGGCGATCGGCATGCCGAGACTGGCGAGGTCGTCCGCAGCCTGTTCCATGCTGCGTCCCTTGTCGATCAGTTTGGCGATGATTTCGGCCGCATTGACCGAACTGCATTGTGCATCCGGCGCGAACCCCAAAGCATTATCGGTGCCTTGCTCGTTGAGCAGGATTGCGAGCGCCGCCGAACTGTCCATGACATAGGGCTTCATTTCGTCCGCTTTCCCGTCGTCCCTTCGGCGTGAAGACGGTCGAGACGCTTGTCGCTTCGACGCTGCTCTTCCCGTCGCTCTTTCAGAAATTCGTCGACGACGCTTTCACCGGGCTGTTTCAACGCTGACAATTCGGCCTGGACGCGTCGCAGATTCTGCAGCCACGATCTTACCCGCAGCTCGCCGTTCTCGACATGCAGGATCATATCCTCGCCAGGCTTCACGCCCATCTGCTCGCGCATCGCGGCAGGGATGACGAAGCGCCCGCCCTCGCCAAGCTTGACACGCTCGCGTTTCGCCGGAAGCCGAAACGGCGTTTTGTGAGCGCCGGCATCGAACCGTGCTTGCGGGTCTTCGTCAAATCCGGACTTTCCCGTTCTGCCAGCCATGGTCCGTCTCGCCTGTGTTGTGGCACATATTCCGAAGTGTGCCACATCGTGCGGCTTCTGGCAAAATCTCAAAAAGACGCCATCAGGCGCCCTCCACCATGATTTCCCGCCCGATCAGCCAGCGACGGATTTCGCTGGTGCCGGCACCGATCTCGTAGAGTTTGGCGTCGCGCAAAAGCCGGCCGGTCGGGTAGTCGTTGATGTAGCCGTTGCCGCCCAAAAGCTGGATGGCGTCGAGCGCCATCAGCGTTGCCTTTTCGGCGGCGAAGAGAATACAGCCGGCAGCATCCTTGCGGGCCGTCTCACCGCGATCGCAAGCGGCGGCCACGGCATAGACGTAGGCGCGCGCCGCGTTCATCGTCGCATACATGTCGGCGAGCTTGCCTTGCACCAGCTGGAATTCGCCGATCGGCTGACCGAACTGCCTGCGTTCATGCACGTAAGGGATCGCCACGTCGAGGCACGCTGCCATCAGCCCGACCGGCCCGCCGGCCAGCACGGCGCGTTCGTAGTCGAGGCCCGACATCAGCACCTCGACGCCGCGCCCTTCCTCGTGCAGCACATTGTCGAACGGCACTTCGACATCCTCGAACACCAGCTCGCCGGTGTTCGAGCCGCGCATGCCGAGCTTGTCGAGCTTTTGCGCCACGGAAAAACCGGCAAAGGCTTTTTCGACGATGAAGGCGGTGATGCCGCGCGAATTGAGTTCCGCATCGGTCTTGGCGTAGACGACCAGCGTCTCGGCATCCGGCCCGTTGGTGATCCACATCTTGGTGCCGTTGAGCACATAGCGGTCGTTGCGCTTTTCGGCGCGCAGGCGAAGCGACACCACATCAGAGCCGGCACCCGATTCCGACATCGCCAGTGCGCCGACTTTTTCGCCGCTGCAGAGCGAAGGCAGATACCTTTCCTTCTGCGCCTGCGTCGCCCAGCGGTTGATCTGGTTGACGCAGAGGTTGGAATGGGCGCCGTAGGAGAGGCCGACCGAGGCCGAGGCGCGCGAAATCTCCTCCATCGCCACGACATGGGCGAGGTAGCCCATGCCGGTGCCGCCGAAATCGGGATCGGCGGTGATGCCGAGCAGGCCGAGCCCGCCGAGCTCCGCCCACAGATGTGCCGGGAATTCGTTCGAGCGGTCGATCTCGGCGGCGATCGGTGCGATCTTTTCCTGGGCGAAGCGCCGCACCAGGTCGCGCAGCGCCTCGATGTCTTCGTCAAGCCCGAAGTTGAGCGTATGCGTGTACATGCCGTTCCTCCCGGCGCACGATCCCGAAATCGGGATCATGCGCGAAATCAAGTTGCTAGAGCGTCCTTTGCGCGCCCGAATAGAGGCGCGGCGTCGTAGCTCGTTGACGCGCCATCGCTCTTTGCTCCAACAAGGCGCATTGTCATTGCAAGATATGTAGCGGTGACTTCGGCGATCGACAGCCGTTCGCCCGGCCGGAACCAGACGATGACGCCGGTCATCATCTGGATCAGCGCCATGGCGGTGAGCCCGGTGTCTTCGATGCTGAATAACCCCGCTTCGACGCCGTCGCGCAGGATGGCGCGCAGCTCCTTCTCGTAGGCCGTGCGCATGCGCAGGATCTGCGTGAGTTTTTCATGCGACAGGCTGCGCAGCTCCATGTTCGAGACATGGGTGGAGTGGCGGCGTTCGATATGGAAAGCGATGTGGTTTTCGACATAAGCGGCAAGCCGCGCTGCCGGATCAGCGCCGACAGGGCGCGTTGCGCGCCACGCCTCGATCAAGCCTTCCATATGCTCACGCATCAGCATGAACAGAAGGTCTTGCTTGGTCGGGAAGTAGCGGTACAGCGCCGCAGCCTGGACACCGACCTCGGCCGCCAGCTGGCGCATCGACATCGCCTCGTAGCCGAGACGCGCAATCAGGCTGACCGCTGCCTCGCGGACCGCAGCTTCGGTCTTTTCGCCGTCGGAACCGGTCGTGCGCGCCATGACAAGTCACCTTTCACAAAGCAATAAAACAAACGTTCAATTAATTCAAGGGCCGAGGCATGCCCGGGCAGGGCAATGGCTTCAGATTTGCTCTATCTGCACCCTGGAGAATCATGTGCGATGGCGGCGAATGAGCAGGACCATGCCTTGCTAGGCAACAATCCTGAAATCGGCCGACGTGTCGCGAGCCTCGATCTCTTCGACATCGACCTTCGAAACCGCTGCCCCTGGCGGCCCTTGCCAAAGCCGTTCGATCATTGTCGAGACCGCCGCACCGGTCCCCGCAATCAAGGCTGTCACCGAGCCGTCAACTTCGTTGCGCACCCACCCGGCAAGGCCAAGCGCCGACGCCTCGCGCCGCGCCCAACCCCGGTAGCTGACGCCTTGCACCTTGCCGTATATGCGTACCTGCACCGTACGATCGGTCATCGCGCTCTCCATCGTTTGAGTCGAGTCTGGCGCATCGCCGTGCAAATTCAACCGCGTTGCCGCCGGTCAGCCACATAGGGCGAAAGCTCTTCAATTCCCTCGCGCTGCCGCCAGCGCGCCAGGCAGTTCCTCGGCAAAGATGTCGAGCTCGTGGTCGAGGCCGACACTGACCCGGATGCAGCGGTCGAGAACCGGCACCATCGGCTTGCGGATGAAGACGTCGCGTGACAACAGCGCCTGCAGCACTTTCAGTGCGAAAGCGCCGTCGCGGCCGCAGTCGATGGTGACGAAATTGGTCGCCGAAGCCAGCGGCTTCAGCCCGTTCGCTTCGGCTGTTGCGGCAATGCGTCGACGGCCGGCGGCGACCCGCGCCACCACGCTCTCCAGCCAGGCCTGATCGGCAAGCGCCTCGACACCGGCGATCTGCGCCATGCGGCTGACGCCATAGTGGTTGCGGATCTTCTCGAAGTCCCGAATCACCTGGGCCTCGGCCACCGCATAGCCGCAGCGTATGCCGGCCAGCCCATAGGCCTTGGAGAAGGTGCGCATGCGGATGACGTTCGGCCGCGCCATATCGATCGGCGGCAGCGCTGAGGCTGGCCCTAATTCGCCATAGGCTTCGTCGAGTACCAGCATCGTGGTCTCCGGCAAGGCTTCGATGAAGCGGCTGAGCTCGGCGGCTTCCCACCAACTGCCCATCGGATTGTCCGGATTGGACAGGTAGACCAGTGGCGCCTTTTCCTTGGCCACTGCCGCCAGCAGGCCGTCGAGGTTTTCCCGATCGTTCTCGTAGGGCACTGCGACCAGCCGGCCGCCGACGCCGGCAACATGAAAGTTGAAGGTCGGATAGGCGCCCCGCGAGGTCACCACCGCGTCGCCGGGCGCCACATACATGCGCGCCACCAGGCTGAGCAGCCCGTCTATGCCTTCGCCAATGACGACGTTTTCGCCACCGAGGCCGAGATGCCAGGCGGCGGCCACCCTCAGATCGTGATTGTCAGGGTCGCAATACATCCACATGTCGCCGGCAATCTCAGCCATGCGGGCAATGACGCGCGGGGAAGGGCCAAAGCTGCTCTCATTGGCGCCGATGCGGGCGCGAAAGGCGCGGCCGCGATCACGCTCCTGCGCCTCCGGGCCGACAAACGGTACCGTGGAGGGAAGCGCGTCGATGAGCGGCGTAAGGGGAGGGCGCATGGCAAAAGGCTCGTTCGAAAAGGGGCCTTCTTGCTAGCCTGCCGGCTTGGCCTGCGCAAGTTCCAGGGCAGGCGGGAACTGTCGCATTAGGGCCTGATAAGAATTGGGATTGAAGGAAGCCGCTGGCGCGGCGCGCGGGTTTGCGGATGAGGCTTCTGTTTTGAAGGATTGCGACTGTTGGAGCGCAATCTTGAGAACAGGACATGAAAGACGGCCGAGTTGAACCCTCTGCGCCGCCGCATATACATACATATCGCTCCGCACCTACAATCGCCCTCAGCGCTGGATCGACCGCGGGGATCAGCGCAAGTTGTGCCGGGTTGGGCTGTCGTACTCCCGTCGCATTCTTGCGATAGAGAGGGATGGTCGATCGATTTGCCGGCTGCGGATGAACCGGCGGAAATCTCGACAACCGAGGAAGCGGGGCTTTGGCTCCGCTTTTTGTGCCCGCATTGTTCGCACAAGAAAAAACCCGCCGGGATTAGCCGGCGGGCTTGAACGATTTGCTGGAGGGCCTTAGTTGAACTTATACTTCGCACCGATGCGGACGGTGTGGAAAGAAGGAGTGGTGGTGAGGACATCGCTCGGCCCCCCAAACTCCTCCAGAATATCCTTCTCGGCAAACTGCGAATAGCGATATTCGAGACCGACGGTTACGTTGTTGGTCACGGCCGCTTCCAAACCACCACCGACCGAGAAGCCGCTCGAGCCCCAATCGATGAGGTCACCGATGGGTGAAGATGCGTTCAGATCGAAATGCTGCCAGCTGTAGCCGCCAAGCACGTAGGCGAGGGTCGATTCGTTGACTTTCAAACCGACCCGGCCCAGCACATCGAAGCCATAATCTGTGTCCAGATTGACGGATCCGCCGGGCACTTCCAGCTCCGTAGTCATGCCGGAGTAGCGAGCATCAACCATGACACCCGCAACCCAGCTGCCGAAATCATGGTCGTAGCCGGCGTTTAATTCGCCAAACACGCCTTCGCCGCCGATACCGTTGAATTCCAGGTCGCCAAGCGGCGGAACATTGATCTGATGCACCGACGCGCCCGCGCCGCCCGCACCGCCAATATAGAAGCCAGTCCAGTTGTAGGTAGGTGCCTCAAAGGAAGCGACACCGCCATTCTGGGCGCCAAAGCGATAATTGGCTGCCACCTGGAACGTATGACGCGATGTGTCGAGATTGAGCGCGCCATCCGGTGCACCGAACTCAGAGAGGAGATCATCGTTGGTGCTAAATTGGGTATAACGATATTCGGTTTTGATAGTCCAGTTGCTGTTGATGGCCGTCTCAACGCCGGCTCCGACGAAATAGCCGCTCTGGTCCCAGTCAAGGTCAAAACCTGCGTTCGTGTCGAATTTGTACTTCTGCCAGGAATAGCCGCCAAGCACATAGCCCAAAGTGTTTGGCGTGAAGAGGTAGCCCGCCCGCAAGCCAGCGTCGAAACCATAGGTCTCTTTGACCGACGCGTCGAATCCAGCAACGTCGAGGGAAGTTTCGATGTTGCCGACATGAGCATCCAGAAGTCCGCCGATCAGGAAGCGCGGCGCCACCATATAGTCGTACCCAACGGTGAGCTCACCGTACACGCCTTCGCCGCCAATGCCGTTGAAAGAGACGCCGGGAAGAAAATCGCTGCTCAACTTGTGGACATTGGCCCCGGCGCCAACACCAAAGCCGACGTAGAGCCCACTCCAGTTGAAGCCTGCCGTCTCGACCACCGGTTCGACCACGTCGGCGGCGTGGGCCACCGACCCAAGCGCCAGAATGGAAACTGCGCCAAGAAGAAGAGATTTAGCGGATTTTCTGCTGATCATTTGCCCCACCTTTAATAAACCCAAAATCCTCTTAGCATCGGGTCATTATGGCGGATGTAACAAAAAAGCCACACAAAGGGCACATTGTACGGAATGCCGGCAACGCCGGCTGTCGACTGCGAAAATTGCCTGTGAACAACCAGGGCGAAGGCTCCCGCTCCAGATCGACGCCGAAATCTACAATGGTGTCATCTCATCGAAAACTTGTTCGCCAGGCTCAAAGGTTCCGAAGGCCCGCAATGCGCAGCGAGAAAACGGATCAAAAATTCCCGGCAATGATCTACGCGGCGCCGCCGTCATCACTCACGTTGACTCTCTACAGGCCCTGGATTCCTTCAGCTCTTTTTGCTAGCGAGGCACGATGAGCAGCCGACTGCCGCCCGCCTTCTCCAAGCATCTTAAGGGCCGACCTGCGCCGAAAGCGGAGCCGCCGAGGGTGAACCCGCTGTCGCGTGCGCAAGCCGACGATATGCTCCTGAGGCAGGCGCTCGAACTTCAGCGAGCCGAGCGGTTCCCGGAGGCCGAGGAGTTATGCCATCGCGTTCTCGCCCGCACCCGCAACCACCCGCTTTCGCTCTACATCCTCGGCACGTTGGGGCTCGGTGTCGATGACGAGTTGGCCTTGGAATATTTCGCGCGGGCGGTCGGCGAGGCGCCCACAAATCCATATTTCCATCTCAGTCTGGGCGAGGCCTATCTGAAGGTCGGCGAACAAATGCCCGCCATCAGACACTTGCAGCACGCCTGCGAATTGAAGCCAGACCTGGTGCAAGCGCTTTGCCTGTTGGGGCGTGCCTATGTCGAGCTTGACGAGGCCGACATAGCTTTGCCGCTTTACGAGCAGGCGCTCAAGATCGACAGCAATAATGCGCTGGTCAGAACCGGTCTGGCCAGGGTGCTTACCAGCCTCGGCCGCATGGATGAGGCCACGACCTATTTGAAGGAGGCGATCGAGCGCCGGCTCGACGTGGGCGAGGCCTACAACGATCTGGTGCACACCCGCAAATTCGTTGACGAACCTGCCGAACTTGGATCTATTTTATCGGAACTTGCCAACCCGAAGCTTCCCTCAGAAGTCGCGCAGCTGCTCCATCACGCCGCCGGCAAAGTGCTGAACGACATTCGGCGCTATGAAGAGGCGATGGATCACTTCCAAAGAGCGAAAAAGGCGGCTGGCTACCATTTCGACCTTGAATCCTATCGTCACTGGGTCGATTCGATAATCGACTTCTTCACCCCGGAGATGCTGGCAGCCAGGGCCGGTTATGGAAACCCGTCGGACGTGCCTGTGTTCATAGTCGGCATGCCGCGTTCAGGGACGACTCTGACTGAGCAGATATGCGCTAGCCATCCGGATGTTCACGGTGCTGGCGAACTTAACAAGCTGCGGCGAGCCGCGAATGGACTCGGTTTCACAAGTCGTTCCGCAGGAGCGTTACAGGAATCACTCACGACGCTGACCGCTGACCTGGCCAAGATGCTGGCGGAAGAACATTTGGCTTACCTGCGGGAGCGAGCTCCGGCCGCGCTTCGCGTAATCGACAAGAGACCTCATAATTTCGAGCTTATCGGCCTCATTGGCATTCTGTTTCCCAATGCCCGCATCATTCATTGCCGTCGCGATGCCATCGACAATTGCCTCTCCTGCTTTGCTCTGAACTTCACCGAGGCACACAGTTATAACGCCGAGTTGAAGACATTGGGGCTGTACTACCGTGAATATGACCGCTTGATGCGACACTGGGACAAGATTTTTCCAGGACGTATTCTCGAAAGCAGCTATGAGATGCTGGTTGCGGATCAAGAGGCGCAGTCGCGCCGTCTCATCGATCATCTAGGGTTGCCTTGGGACGATGCCTGCTTGCGCTTTTTCGAGAAGGACAGGTCGGTCAATACGCCCAGCCGCTGGCAGGTCCGGCAGCCGATCTACAGTTCCTCCATCAAGCGGTGGAAAAATTATGAAAACAAAATCCAGCCGCTGATTGATGCCTTGGGCGACTTGGCCGAACTTTGAATGAGTCCGGCGCGCTCGATAGGCCGATATCGATCGTTGCTGTCGAGACTGGTTGATCCTGCGGGCCAGCGCTTCAGATCGAGCCAAGGATCTCCTTTTCTTTTGCGCGCCCGGCGCAGGAATTGCAATTGACCTGCCCAGTTGCGGGCCGATCGCTGTTCAGCAGCCGGATTTGCGCAATTGCGAGCGGCATCACCCGGTACGAAAAACCCGGCGGTTGCCCGCCGGGTTCGATTTCAGTCGGACTTCCCTGTTAGAACGAGCGCTGGAAGCGGAGCATGCCGCCAATGCTGTCCTTGTCGTCGGCATTGGTCCAGTTGCGATCATAGGCCTTATCAAACTGACCGTCGTGGGCCCAATCGACTTCAGCCGTGATCGTGAAGCCGGGCACGAAGTCGTAAGCGACGTTCGCCGCGACGCCGTAGTTCTTGTCGTCGTCAACCGAGGCCTGGAGATTGAAGGAGGTCTTCTCGTTGATGGTGTAGGTGCCACCACCCCAGACGGCCCAGTTGCCGCCCCACTGCTTGTAGAAGTTGCGGTCGATGTTGTCGTCCGAACCGTAACCGGCCATGAGGAACAGCGTCAGGTTCTGTATCGGCGTAACGTCGACGCGAACCTTGCCGGCCCACTCTTCCCAGGTGCTGTCATAGGCGGCGACACCGGTGATCGAGCCCCAGCCCTGCGTGTATTTGATACCGCCGACGACATACGGGACATAGCTGTCGATGGAATCATTGCCGCTGTTGCTGTCTTGGAAAACGCCAGGATCCGCATCGGCACTGCCCGAACCGGTTTCCAATGAAGCCACGGCCGAGAAGCCGTTGCCGGCGTCGAAGTAGTACTGGACGACATTGGTGTCGAAGCCGCCATAGGGAACCAGCGTATCCTGGATGACGTTGCCGGCGTAGCCGATGAACGTGTTGAAGGCCGATTCGTCCTTACCGACGCGCAAACCACCGAGCTGGACCCAGGCGAAGTTCAGCGAAACACTTGTGCCGCCATTATAGTTGTCGTCGAGGTAATCGTTGTGGTTACCCCAGTTGAAGCGGGTTTCGGTGTAGGTCTTCAAGGTGCCGAGCTCGGTTTCCTGGCCGGTCCAGGTCTTCAGCGTGAAGCGGGCGTGCTTGTAGTAGGTATCCTGCGAGTCGCCATCCTGCTGATCGGTAGTCTTTGCACCGTCAAATGAGCCGACGTCACCGATGCCGATGTCATAGCGGACGTAGCCGCCGATGCGCAGGCAGGTTTCGGTGCCGGGGATGTAGAAGTAGCCAGCGCCGTAGACGTCGCAGATCTTGACGTATTCAGCGGGTTCCGGCTCGGCGACGACAACGGCGTCGGCGGCGCGCGCACCGGAAACTGCGATCAGTGCCGCAGCGGAGCCGAGAAGCAGGCTCTTGATGTTCATTTTCTGACCTCCAGTCAGAATCGAACAAAAAGAGCGGAGTTGGCGCCGTGTGTTTCTGCAGTAAGTAGCTGAGATTGCGACATTATTTCGGACAATCGTTGATTTTTGCACGATCATGTGAGCAGCCGCAGATGTTCACCAGAGGCGCTTGCTGGCAAAAGCATGCCCGGAACCGGATTTGAGATAACGCTCGAATGAAGTCGCCTTGGCTTGGTTCGAGAAGGCGATACAGGTCACGATCCGCCACGGCCGGAATTTGGACGTATGGCTGGATTTTCCGGCGTTGTGCTCGGCGATCCGTCGCTTCAGGTCCGAGGTCACACCGATACAGCGCTCGCCTTCCGCAGTCTTGCTTTCCAGCAGGTACACATACCACACGAACCGGCCCTCCCTCGCCAAGGCATCGGAGTACATCCTCCTTCGCCAGGAAGGATATGCCAATCTGATTTTGCAACCGTTCCAAGAGGTTGCAGTCCTCCTTCGCTACGCCTTCGGAGGGCATCCTGCTTCGTGCGGAGAGGGTTTCGCTGGACTTGTCCTGCGAAGCGCGCTGCGCGATGCGCGGCCTGAGACATAGGTGACGTTTTGTACCGGACACATGGGTAACACTTTTGGCTTTTGGCCGGAGGTGTTGATGCCGTGGAGAGAGTGTTCGGTGAT